>CALBKB010000213.1 GCA_937892635.1 uncultured Clostridia bacterium | reverse complement strand
CCCGTCTGTTTCTCCACGTCAACGGGGATACCGCGGCCATTATCCTCGACCTGAATGATATCGCCCTCTTTGATGGTAACCTTAACGTGGGTACAGTAGCCGGCCAGCGCTTCGTCAATGGCGTTATCCACGATCTCATAAACCAGATGATGCAAGCCGCGCACACTGGTCGTTCCGATATACATACCCGGACGCTTGCGAACGGCCTCCAGCCCTTCCAAGACCTGGATCTGTTCGGCACCGTAGTTTTGTTTATTCTCGTTCTCAGCCATAATATGTCCTTTCTTATTTCAAGCCGCCGATGCGTTTTTTTAACGTCACCGCGCTTAAATTCGATAAAAAGGTTCTCTCTCCGTAAAAACCGGAGCATACCACAAAGGATCGCGGCAGGGTATCGGATACCGGAATAAGCCGATTCTCCCGCTCGGCCTTGGCCAAATAGGCTCGGGTCGCTTTGCTCACCGTAGAGGTGTCCAAATCAAAGATTCCGATGATATCCTTTTCGTTGATCAGATAATCTTCGCCTAAATGCAAAAACATTATAGATACTCCGTCTTTCCTTCACTTACCCGCAACACGGCTGCCCCTTTCGGGCGTGTTTGCTTGCCACAGTCGGTAATGATAACCTGATAGCCGCCGATGCGCTCCAAAATAAACGACTTTCGGCTTTCATCCAGTTCACTGAGCACATCGTCGAGTAAAAAGACCGGCTTAACATCCAGCCTTTCCTGCAAAACCTCACATTCAGCCAGCTTCATAGCAATCACCGCTGACCGCTTCTGTCCGGTCGAGGCAAATCGTTTGGCTTGTACCCCACCGATCAGAATATCCATATCATCCCGATGCGGTCCCACGCTCGTCGTGCCCGTTTCCCAATCCTTGCTGCGCGCCCGTCTGAGCGCATCAAGCAACGTTTGGTATAATTCCTCCTCGGTAATCCCTTTGGTATAATAGGGATTGAGATAGGAAAGGGTCAACTCTTCCTTTCCCGAGGAAATGTCTGTCATAATCGGCTTGGCCGCCTTCTCCAAATCTTCGATATAGCGACCCCTTTCCCAAACAATCCGAGCGCCGCGGCGGCATAACCCTTCATCCCACACGTCCAGCGTTGCCTGTGCCTGTGCCGAGTACCCGTCTTTCAGCAGGGCGGCGCGGGAATTGAGAATGTTATTATATTGGGAAAGCATCTTTGTATAGATTTTAGATGATTGACACAGCGAAATATTGATGCTTCGCCTACGCCGTTCGGGTGAACCGCTCACAAAAGCCAGATGCTCGGGTTCAAAAAGCACCGTTACAAACCCACCGATCAAATCGGAGGAACGGCTGATCTTATCGGCACCGATATAAATCTCTTTTCGTTTGCCCCGTTGCAGTTTGATCTGCATGGATCGGGTCACGCCCTCACAATCGGCTAAGAATTTCAGCCCGGCCGTTTGCTTCTCAAAAGCGATCATGTCCCCGTCTGAAGCGCCGCGAAAACTCTTGGCGCAGGAAAAGAGCCAAATGGCTTCGATAATACTGCTTTTTCCCTGTCCGTTATCCCCGATAATCAGGGTGATATCTTGGTCAAGATCAATTTCTTGTGTCGCCAAATTTCGGAAGGACGACACCGCCAGTTTCAGCGCTCTCATTATTCGGAGGTTTTGGCGTATTTAAGAGGAACGACGATAAACGTGAAATCATCCCCCGTTTCGGGCTTGATCACGATGGGCGAAAGCGGCGAAAGAATCTCAATGCGCACGTATTCGCACTCACAGGCCTTTAAGGCTTCCAATAAATAACGGTTATTCACCGCCAATTCACAACCGTTGCCCTCCATCTTGGCTTCCACGCGGTCTCTCACACGACCTTGCGACGAAGAACAATAGGTGTTGACAAACCCCTCTTCAAAACGCAAAATCAACGGACTGCGTAAACGCTCGTTGATCACGACGCCCACACGGTCAACCGATTCAATCATATCTTCGACCCGTACCAAACAGGTCATGGCTTTCTCCGAGGGAATGACCGAATGATAATTGATAAACTTGCCTTCCAACAACCGTGCCACAAAGGTGATATTACCCTTGGAAATATGTAAATGCTTTTTGGAAACGGCAATCTCAATATCTTCTTCCGTTTCTTTAATCACGCGTCCCAACTCTGCCACACTGCGTCCGGGCACCACGAATTCATAATCGCCGTCAATGGCTTTCTTTAACTTTTCATTAGCCAAACCCAAACGGAATCCGTCCACCGCCACCGTGCGAATATCCGCTTGGTGTATTTCAAATAATACACCCATCAAAATCGGACGGGCATCGGTGATGGCCACGGCAAAACTGGTACGTCTGGTCAGATTCTTCAAACTTTCATAAGAAACAACCAATGTCTGCTCGGCATCCACCTGCGGCAAGGAAGGAAAATCGGCCGGATCAATACCCATAAGCGAGCTCTCGGCATCGCCCGATAGGATGGTAGCCACCAAACGGTCGTTGGTTGAAAGCACCATCATCTCTTCGGGTAATTTACGAACGACCTCGGCTACGGTGCGTACGGGAAGTACGATACTGCCCGGTTCATCCACGCGCCCTTCGCAGGTCACACAAATACCGATACCGCCGCCGATATCATATCCCGTTACGTAAATAACGCCGTCAATAGCACGGATAAGCAAGCCTTCCAAGGCTTCAATGGTCGTCTTGGCATTGACAGCTCGGGAAGCGGTAGCAATCGCTTCGGAAAAGGCCGATGTTTCACAGGTAAATTTCATAGACTCCTCCATCCTCTGTTTGTACCTTTACAAAAGAGAAAGATATAATCTTTTTTTAGTCATAATATTATACGTTGTGGAAACCGTTTAAAAGCGGCTCCCGCCCAGTCCCTGCAAGTCTTTTCCCATGTTTACCGATTTGGCCGTGACGTGTGGACAAAGGGTATAACCGCCGGAAGAAAGAAAAGAACTGGGAAAACTGTCGAAACGCTGCGGTGGAAAACTGTGGAAATCGTGGAAAACCGTTTTATCAGACAAATAAATTCAGGACAAGTTGGCAGTTTCGGAAAAAAATAAGGGAAAGTTTTTCCACGCCCCTGTGGAAAAGGAAGAAAAAGCCAGTGTTTATTTGCCTTTTACGGTGTTGATAATATCGTTGATCTGCAACGAGAAGGCCGAGTTGGTCTCCACCGTCTGCTCAATCTTCTTGACCGAGTGATGCACGGTGCTGTGATCACGTCCTTCAAACACCTCTCCGATCTGCGGCAAGGACAACCCGCAAACCTCGCGGATAATATACATGCATACCTGGCGTGCCAAGGTAATGTTAGAGGTGCGCTTTTTGGATTTGATATCGTCGGCCGAAATGTTGTAGTAACGCGCCACCTCGGTAATGATACGGTCGATCACCGCTTCGGTCGGCTCGTTGGTGTTCAGTACGTCGGCTACCGTCGACTGGGCCACGGCCAGCGAAGGATTGATGTTGTTGATGAGTTTGAGCGCCTGGATCTTTTTGAGAGCGCCTTCCAACTGTCTTACGTTATTTTTAAGTTTATTGGCCAAAAATTCTACCACGTCTTCGGGCAGCGTCAGATTCAGCGAGGCGGCTTTCAGATTGATGATAGCCATACGCAGTTCAAAATCGGGAATTTGAATATCCGCCATCAATCCGCTCTCAAAACGGGTGCGTAACCGATCGCTCAGTTGCTGAATCTCTTTGGGCGGACGGTCAGAGGCCAAAATAATCTGCTTATGGGCTCGGTAGAGCGAATCGAAGGTATGGAAAAACTCCTCTTCGGTCTGAATTTTGCCGCCGATAAACTGAATATCGTCGATAAGCAGCACGTCGGCCGCGCGATATTTCTCGCGGAAGGCTTCCATGCTGTGGTTCTGCAGCGCCGCTACCATCTCATTGGTAAAGTCTTCGCAGTTTTTATACACCAGATTGGCGTTGGGGTTTTTCTTCTTAATGGTCGACATAATGGCAAACATCAAGTGCGTCTTACCCAAGCCCGAACCGCCGTATAAAAACAGCGGGTTATAGGCCGACGCCGGATTGTTGGCCACCGCCTGCGAGGCGGCAAAGGCAAAGCGGTTGGAATTACCTACCACAAAATTATCAAAGGTATATTCCTCGTTGATACGAAGCGAGATGAGCGAGTTTTCGGGAGCAAGCAGGTTTTCTTCAACCGGCTCGGTCTCAATATCCACGACCAGATCGACCTCTACCTGAAAACCAATGGTCTGCGCCAGCGACTCTTTGATGACCGTGTAGTATTTCGCCTTGATAATCTCCCAATAGAAATTATTGGGTACCGCCAAGGTCGCCACTTCACCCGTGATCTCAACCGGACGGATCTGGCTCAGCCAAACCTCGATCGAAACGGGGTTGGTCACCTTCTGCGCCATCACGTCCATGCAACTATTCCAAATATCTTTTACCGATGCCATAACACACCTCTTATGTTTATAGTCTTGTTTTTTGTCTTTCCTGCGACCAAGGCCGCCAGACGGGTAAAAAGAGATATTGAGCCAAAAGGGCGCAAAATGCCCTTTTTGGCTATATATTGAATATATTATAACATATAATATATTAATAAGCAATAATAAATATTTTACATAGGCCAAACAAATTTGACAGCCGTGATATAATGAAACCAGACAAAGAAAGAGGGATAAAAAAGGAAATGGATACCAAATTACTGCCTGAGGAGCTGGAAACCGAACGCCTTTTGTTGTGCCGTCCCCAAAAGGAGTTTGCGCAGGCGTTTTATGAGTATGCCTCGGGACCGACGGTGGGACCGCTGGCCGGTTGGTCGCCCCATCGCAGCATAAAAGAAAGCCGACAGATCCTGCAATATTTTGCCAAGCAGGGAAATGTCTTATCCATCACCCTCAAAGAGGAGGGACGGATGATCGGTACCGTTGGTCTGCATAAGGACGAGCACCGTCCCGGCATCGATACCTGGCAATTGGGCTATGCCCTCTCCCCCGCCTATTGGCATCGGGGCATCGCCGTTGAGGCGGCGGCCGCGGTGGTTCAATACGCCTTTGAACAAAGACTTATGCCCATCCTCACCGCCTATTGTTATCCCGATAATCAGCCCTCCCGCTGCCTGTTGGAGAAACTCGGCTTTACTTATGAGGGTTGCCTGCGCAACAGTTATCTGCGATATGACGGCACCATTCACGATCAGGAATGTTTCTCCCTCACCTTTGAGGAATATGTCAAAAACCACAGATAAAAAGAGCCTCCCGTGTGGGAGGTTCTTTTTTAGGAATTTTTATTAATTTTTCGATAAACGCCTATACATACAGCACCGGTGAGGGTACCCGTCAAGAGCGAACAGAGCAAAAGAAGGGGTAAATAGGTCAAAATGGCAGGCGAGCGGGTAAGCACAACGGCGCAGGCCATTTGCCCGATATGATGGGCGGCAGCCCCGGCGATTGACAGTCCGATGGGCGAAAAGATACCGAGGGGTTGGATCAGTCGGGTCAGTCCCAGTGCTAACAGCCCGCCGGCAGCGCTGTATAAGAGGGTGATGGGGTTGCCGGCGATGAGGGCGGCCAAGAATAAGCGGGCCAGGAGCACGAGAAAGGCCTCGTTGGGTTTGTGATAGAGGAGCAAATAAAGGGAAACGGCATTGGCCAGTCCTAATTTAACACCGGGAACGGGAATGGGAATGGCCTGCTCCAATAAACTGATGATAAGTGCCGCCGCCGTCAGCAAAGCACAACGGGTAAGGGTAGTATATCGTTTCATGCTCAACCCCCCATAATGATGTCACCGCCGTCCATGCGCAGCACGGTGCGGTTGGGCAGACAAACGCAGGTCTGTCCCGCCACCGACAGCCAGCCCCGCTTCACGCAGGTCTTATCGGGACAGTCGGAAGAGTCGATGCAGGCGCGCATCCCCTCAAAGCGGATAACCACGCCGTTTTCCAGTTCCATCACTTCATGAGAGGGCAACGCCACGCAAGCCACCGTCTGCCCGTCCACCGTCACGGTGGCCGAAGCGGCCGCCCCCTGCGGGCGGGTAAGCAGGAAGGACGACACCGCCAGCACAACAACCACGACGGCGACCAGCCAATCGCCCCAGCGCAAGATCCGTTTGAAAAGCATATCCTTCCCTCCTTTTATCAACTTTTATTATAGAATACCTCGACCAAAAAAGCAAGAAAAGGAAAGATCGTACGAAAAAGAGAGGAAGGCGCTTTGCTTCTCGGTTTTCATACCTCATCAAACAAAAAACCACCCATTTGGGTGGTTCTTTGTTTGGAAAGGAAGTACAAATTCAAAGTAATTATAATTTTTGACCTATGTGTTCGAACTCCTATATATTTTATAATTCGTGCCGTAGGCACACCGAAACTTCTTCACTATTCACCATTACTTATTACTTGCCAAAATCGACAGTAGGGAATAGTGAAAAGTGAAGAGTGAAGAGGTAAAAAGTAAAATCGACAAACCTCTGTCGAGATTTGTCGATTTTGGCGGAGAAGGAGGGACTCGAACCCTCGCACCGGGGTTTAGCCGGCCTACGCCCTTAGCAGGGGCGCCTCGTCACCAACTTGAGTACTTCTCCGGGTGTGACGTATATTATATCCGTATATGACGGGAGTATTCTGTGGCGGAGAAGGTAGGATTCGAACCCACGGCTCTTTCGAGTCACCGGTTTTCAAGACCGGCTCCTTAAACCACTCGGACACTTCTCCCGATTTGTTCCTTGATTGTAGCACAAAAACCGGTCACTGTCAAGAAGCTATCGGGATTATTTGCCGTAATTTCGCCGTGTTGACTTTTTCGACATAATAGGCGATAATAAAAATCGCACAATCCCTCATAAAAACCAAAAAGAGGACGGATTTATGAAAAAAATCACCATCCCCAACGAACTGGCTTATCTTATTTCTATCATAGCCATGTCCTTCGCGGTAGCCATGGTATCGGCCGCCGACCTCGGTCTGTCTATGATCGTCGCTCCCGCCTATATTCTCAGCCAAGCGTTGGGCGTTGTCACCTTCGGGCAAAGCGAATATATCGTACAGGCGCTGTTGTTGGTCGTCTTTTGTATTTTGGTACGTCGGGTGCGCCTGACCTATCTGGTCTCTTTTGCCACCTGCCTGATCTACGGCGCCTTCCTTGATCTGTGGCGGCAGATTATTCCCCTGTTTAACCCCGCCATCACGCCGCCCGGCAGCATGGGCTGGCCGCTGCGCATCGCCTTATTTACGGTTGGCAGTCTGATCACCGCCTTTAGCGTGGCGCTGAGCTTTCGCCCCTATCTGTATGCCCAGATGTATGATTTCTTCGTCAAAGGCGTCAGCGCCTATCGGAAGGTGGACCGCACCCGTATCAAAATGATCTTCGATTTCTCCTTCTTGGCCTTGGCGCTGATCATGACGTTGGTGTTATTTGGAAAATTTGTCGGCATCGGTGTGGCCACCGTCATTCTCGCTCTGGTCAACGGCCCCGTCATCGGCCTGTTTGACCGACTCTTGGGAAAATATGTTGTCTTCCCCAGCCTCTTTCCCAAATGGGAGCGGTACTTCGATTAAGGAAAGGACTTGTCTTATCGACAAGTCCTTTTATAATCCCGTAAAATCAAAGGGTGGCGTATACTCGGGGCGTGCCGATGAGGGATGTTGAACATACCCCTCGGTAATGCCCCGTTTTTTCATATAATTACGTGCCCGAATCCACTCTCGTTTATCCAGAGGTCGATCCAGATCACCGCCCAATGCCCGATAGGGCGTGTATTGGCTCATCAGCGAGAAGAGCACCTGTCCCGTTCCAAAGGTGTCAGCTACCCAGTCAATGACCGCATAGGTATTTTCGAGCTGTCCCGGCAAAACCAGATGACGGATCAGCACGCCCGAGCGCAGCTGTCCGTCCGCCATCACGTACGGACCTACCTGCCGATACATTTCCAAGATGGCCGCGCGCGCTACCGCGGGATAGTCGGGCGCCTTGGCCAGTTGTTGTGCCAATTCGGCGTCGGCAAATTTCATGTCGGGCAGATAGATATCCACCTTGCCCGCTAACTGCCTGAGCACCTCCACCGATTCATAGGCCGAACTGTTCCAAACCACGGGCAGCGCTATGCCGTCCAACAAGGGCAACAGCGCCTGCGTGTAATGGGTCGGCGTCACCAGATTGATGTTGTGCGCACCCTGCGCCGCCAATTCCTCAAAAATCTCGTTCAGTCGCTGTGCCGATACCGCCTGCCCCTTGCCTGCCTGCGAAATCTCATGGTTCTGGCAAAAGACACAGCGCATATTACAGCCCGAGAAAAAGACGGCACCGCTCCCCCGATCGCCCGAGAGGCAAGGCTCTTCGCCATGGTGCACAGCGGCACGCGCCAGCAAAAAGGTGTCGGGCACGCCGCATATTCCCTTGTTTTGGCTCCGATCGACACCGCAGTGTCGCGGACAAGCAATACAAATCGTTTCCATACGGCTATTGTATCACAAATACGGCAAAAAGCCAGTATTTTTTCTCACTTGCCAAGGCCGCCAAAATCTGCTATAATACAGAAAACGCCACCCCTTAGGAGTAGTTATGGAAGAAAACAGAGATAACACGACAGAGGTAAGTGAATTTAAGAAGGCTGCCGATGCGCTGCTCGAAACGGCCGTTGCCGGCGTGCAGCAGGTGCAGCAGTTGGTTGAGAATGCCGCGATTGCCGTAGAGGATATGCCGCTCGAACAGGCTCGCAAGGAAGAAGCCGCGCTGCGCGCCGCCGCCTCCGCCGCTGTGGCCAATGCCGTCGAACAGAAAAAGAATGAGATATTCGACCGTATCGAGCAGGTTAAGGATAAGGCGCCCTATGGCTCACCCGAAGCTCCTGATATGACGGTCACCAAAGATGTCGAGGCCCTGCTCGATGAACTTCACGAACAGATGGCTGAAAGTAAAGCGACCACCGACGAGGACGAATATGCCCGCATCTATGCCGATGTGGTCAAGGAGATGAAGAAAGAGGCCGAAGGCCTGCCTCATATCGAAAAAGAGAGCAAGCAGATCATTCGTCAGCCCGTTTCCGCGCCCTCCGAGGCCGTGCTGGAGATTCTTTCCGAAACCGAATAAAAAAGAGCGAGAGATAGGACGGTACCCTAAAGGACAGTTTGAGAATATATTACCTGTTGACAAAAGAAAAACAGACCGCTCTGTTGGCTAAAAAACAGAAACCACAGAAAATCAATCTGTGGTTTTTGTGCTATAATAGCAGGGGGCCCTATTGGTTCGTTAAACTGTGATAAAAAATGACGGAGGATAAAGCAATACAAAATATGATGAATATTGGTGTCTTGGGCGCAGGCACATGGGGCGTTGCTCTTGCAAGAATGCTATGCAATGCAGGAAACTCAGTAACCGTTTGGTCTGCTATTGAAAAGGAGATAGATAATCTTTTAGCAACCGGAAGGCATCCGAATTTTTTCGATGTGGATTTACCGAAGCAAATCGTATATACAAAGGATATTCGAGAAGCTTGTTCCGGTATGGATATATTAGTGTTTGCTGTTCCGTCGCCCTTTGTTAGAGCAACGACAAGAAAGGCGGCACCTTATATAGTGGACGGACAGATAATCGTAGACGTCGCTAAGGGAATTGAATCGGAAACACTCTATACGATGACCGAGATTATTGCAGACGAGCTTAGGAACCCTACGGTAAAGTTAGTTGCTCTGTCCGGTCCGACTCACGCAGAAGAAGTGATTAAGGATCTTCCTACGACTATCACATCGGCAAGTAACGATGTCGAGGCGGCAGCAACGGTTCAAAAGGTGTTTACTGTTGGCTGTATGCGAGTATATACCAACGATGACATTCGCGGAGTAGAGCTGTGCGGTGCATTAAAGAACGTTATTGCCTTGGCTTCCGGCATTGCAACCGGGCTCGGTTGCGGAGATAATGCAAAAGCCGCGCTTATTACGCGTGGAATTGCTGAGATTTCCCGTTTAGGTATCGCTATGGGATGCAGAGAGCAAACATTCGGAGGCTTGGCAGGCATCGGAGATCTGATCGTTACCGCAACCAGTATGCACAGCCGTAACAATCGTTGCGGTATGCTGATAGGACAAGGTGTTGCGGTCGATAAAGCGATCGAGCAGGTTGGTATGGTTGTTGAGGGCATCAATGCCTTGCCCGCTGCCATTAGATTAGCTCAAAAATATACCGTGGAAATGCCGATTGTTGAAACGGTCGATGCGATATGTAACGGCAGGGTGGCAGTTTCTAAGGCTATTCAAATGCTGATGTCAAGGGAGCTGAAATGCGAATTGAGCAGTTCTGCATTCAATCACATTTGAGGCCACCAAAGCTTGCCGGGTCTTTATATCTTTTAGCTGTTAATTTACTTGTCAATTTTCTTGGCAAACACTGCATTTGTAGATACAAATTCAAAATGAGGCTGTCGCATTTCGGCATAATCGCAAAAAAATGGGTAGAGGTATTGTTAATCAATACCTCTACCTTTGCTTTTGTTGAATTTTAAAAGAAATTAAAGTTAAAAAACTTATGGTTTTCTCAAGTTTGTTTGCTTCTGCTCAAAATCCGTTCGCCCAAAATATGTTCTCATTAAGAATTCGCCTGAAACAAAATTCTCACCATGCTGTTTGGTTTTGCATTGTTTTCCTAAATTCTCAATGAGACATCCCCATTCTTGCCAAACTGTCCTTAAGAGTACAGCCCTATATCTCTCGCTCTTTTCTTTATAAGCATTAAAAAACAGCGCAGCGTAATGCTGCGCTGTTATGGGGTTTAGTCGATATCTTTGTTGAGTCCGATGACGTCGGGCCAGGCGGGTGCCGAACCCATCGGGATGGTGACGCCGCCCTCGGCAAAAATAGTCTGGCCGACGATGAAGCGGGCCGACTCGGAGCAGAGGAAGGCCACACATTCGCCAATCTCCTGCGGCTTTTGCCAGCGGCGGGTGGGCATGTAACGGGCCGCCTTCTTCATCTTGGCAAGCTCGGCTTCCTTCTTTTCGGGATCCTCAAACTTGGGCCCCGAAGTCATATCCACATAGCCGGGCGCAAAGGCGTTGACGGTGATGCCGTAGGGCGAAAGTTCCAGCGCAACCGAGCGGGTCATGCGCGACACGGCGGCACGGGTGGTGGCATATACCGACGAGCCGGGGAAGGTGCCGATGGCGTGCACCGAAGAAATGTTAACGATAAAGCCCTTCTTGTTGTTGGCGATCATATTCTTGGCTGCCGCCTGCATCATGAAATAGGTACCGCGAATGTTTACTTCGCTGAGCCAATTGAAATCATCAAGCGTAACGTCCAAGAACTTCCACACCGTCGTGATGCCGACGTTGTTGACCATGGCGTCGAGCGCGCCGTATTCTTCGGTGAAGGTATTGAGGGTGGCCATCGCCTCCTCGATATTGCGGGTGTCCATCTTATAATAGGCGGCCGTGGCGCCCAGCGCCTCCAGCTCGGCCTTGGTCTTTTTGGCGCCCTCTTCGTTGCCAATGTAGCTAAAACCGATCACATTATAACCTGCCTTGGCCATTTCCAGGGCAATAGCTTTGCCGGTTACGTTGGATGCACCGGTTACAAACGCGACTCTCTTGCTCATAAGGGGATCTCCTTTATGTATAGATGTTGTCTTTATTGTAGCGGTTTTGCTTTCTCTTTTCAAGTCTTTTTCCATAAAAATCTTGCATAATGCCCACCGTGTCGGTATAATAAAAATAGAAAAATTAGGGAGGATAACCTCATGAAGCAAATCACCAAAGACATGATCATTGCCGACGTTCTCGAACTCGATCCCAACGTCGCCCCCTTCTTCTTTGCCATCGGCATGCACTGCCTGGG
>CALBKB010000212.1 GCA_937892635.1 uncultured Clostridia bacterium | reverse complement strand
CAGCCGTTGCCGACGGACTGCTGGCTGCTGTTGAGCAGGAGGGTACGATCACCGCCACTGCCGCCAAAGAGCAAGGGTGCAGGACAGACTCCCTTGCCCAGTATCAAAAGCCCGCTGCCCATGATTCCGTATAACCCTTTATGCCCAGCCGCGCACAACATGGCGATGCCGTCGCGGTCAACATCCAAGTCCACCGTCCCCGCCGCCTGCGACGCATCCACTACAAGCGGAATATGATGGTTGCGGCACAAGGCGGCAATGCCCGACACGGGCAACCGCTGTCCCGTCACGTTCGATTGCGCCGTCACACAACACATGGCCGTATGCGGCGAGAGGGCGGCACGAAAATTGGCCAGCGTTTTCTCGTCACTCTCCTCCACTTTGGCTATGACCCGTCGCACATAACAGTTATTCTCCAAGGGGCGGCGCACCGCATTGTGCTCCAAATCGCTGGTTACCACGTCCCCAACGGCCGTAGCCAGCGCTATGTTGAGAGCATGGGTGGCATTTTGGGTAAAGACCACCCGCTCGGGCGCTGCGCCGAAAAAGACGGCCGCCTTCTCCCGCACGCCATACACAGCCTGCTCGGCCAGGGCGGACAACCGATGCCCGCCCCGTCCGGGATTGCCTAATGCCATCGCCTGAGCCGCTGCCCGCAACACCGACGCCGGCTTGGGATAGGAGGTTGCGGCGTTATCAAGATAATACACCGACTCCGCCCTCCCTTAACAACCGACGGATCTCCTGCTCCTGCGCCGCGTCCACCTCCAACACGTATCGGCACCCTTCCACCCGCCGCAGCAGGCACCGATACCCGGCACGCCGCAATAGGTCGCGCCCCTTTTGTCCGTAGGTCACCGACGCCACAAACAATCGTATCTTCATCTGTATCACCTCCCCTATCAGCCTACGCACCCTCGGCATTCCTTGTCAAAAGCCGCTTTTTGACTTGCATTTTCCCGAATTTGTGGTATAATTTGAATAATGCACCATTACGGAGGACAGTATGAAAATCTATGAAGAATTACAGGCTCGCGGTCTGATCGCACAGGTTACCGACGAGGCCGAGATCCGTGACCTGATCAACAACGGCGGCGCCCGTTTCTATATCGGCTTTGACCCGACCGCCGATTCCCTGCACGTAGGCCATTTTATGGCGCTGTGCCTGATGAAACGCTTGCAGATGGCAGGCAATAAGCCCATCGTTCTCATCGGCGGCGGCACCGGCATGGTCGGCGACCCCTCGGGTCGTACCGATATGCGCTCGATGATGACCACCGAAACGATCCAACACAATTGCGACTGCTTCAAAAAACAGATGGAGCGCTTTATCGAATTTGGCGAAGACAAGGCCATCATGGTCAACAACGCCGACTGGCTGTTGGATCTGAAATATGTCGAACTGTTGCGCGAAGTCGGCGCCTGCTTCTCGGTCAACAATATGTTGCGTGCCGAATGCTACAAACAACGCATGGAAAAAGGCCTGAGCTTCTTGGAGTTCAACTACATGATCATGCAGTCCTATGACTTTTTGCACCTGCACCGCCACTACGGCTGCAACATGCAGTTCGGCGGCGACGATCAGTGGAGCAATATGCTCGGCGGCACCGAGCTCATCCGCCGCAAAGAAGGCCACGATGCCTACGCCATGACCATCACCCTGCTGCTCAACAGCGAAGGCAAGAAGATGGGCAAGACCGCCCGCGGCGCCGTTTGGCTCGACCCGAACAAGACCTCGCCCTTCGAGTTTTATCAGTATTGGCGCAACGTCGACGATGCCGATGTCATGAAATGCATTCGCATGCTCACCTTTATCCCCATCGAGGAAATTGAGCAAATCGACAACTGGGCGCCCGAGCGCATCAACGAGAAGAAAGAACTTCTCGCCTATGAGCTCACCGCCCTCGTCCATGGCGAAGAAGAAGCCAAAAAAGCCAAAGAGGTGGCCTATTCCCTCTTCTCCGGTCAGGGCGACGACGCCAACATGCCCACCACCGAATTGGACGCCGATGCCGATATGGGCATTCTCGATCTGATGGTTGCCTGCGGCCTGGCCGCCAGCAAGGGCGAAGCCCGTCGTCTGGTCCAGCAGGGCGGCGTAAGCATCGACGGCGAGAAGATCACCGCCGTGGAGCACACCGTCACCCTCGACGCTCTCAAACAGGGTGTCAAAATCCGTAAAGGCAAAAAGGTCTTCCATAAAGCCATTCTTAAATAAAAAAGAAGCACCCCGATGGGGTGCTTCTTCTTTTTATAGCGTGCAGCCTTCCAGTTTTTTCTTGAATTCGGCCAGATCCTCTTCGCCGTCGATAATGGTCAGGGTGCAGCCCATCTTGATCTTCTCAAACGGACCAATGTGCCGCAACACGCCTTTGTCAATATCCATCTGGCGACCGGCGGCAAAGCCGTTGCTGGGCATCAGGCCCAAACAGTACTCGATCGAGCCCATCGAACGCCACTCAACCAGACGCGGCAACACGTCATAACGGAAGGTGCTGTACATGCCCAGTCCCAACGCCTTGTTATAGGCACCGGCATAGCAATAGCCGTCCTTGTCATGTTTAAGTTCATGCACGTACACGTTTTCCAGTTTGCCGTCAACGGGATCGGTTACGGTGTTCCATTCATCAAAGCACTTCTCGCTCTCAGGCGTGGTGGGGGTAATACCCTTGGTAGGAATGAACATCTCACAATCGGGTCCCAGCACAGGGAAGCCGTAGTTGAGATGATACATCATCATAAACGGCGCTGTGTAAAAACTCTCGTTCTCGACTTCGTCATCAATGGTAATCACTTTGCTGCCCAGCTTGGAAGAAATGGTGCGGCGCAGCACGTTATTCTCAAAGAACAATCCGTTGTCGCGCATCTCGCCCGATACGCCGACCACGTACTCATCTCCCTCCCACTTCTCGAACGAGGCCACGTTATCGGCCGGAATAAAGCGCAGACGCCCATGGAAAATATTGCGCCCCTCTTCCTCGCACGGATAATGGCCACCCACGTTGGAAAAGCCGCAGGTGTAAAGCATGCCGCCCGAAATGGAGCGCAGAAAATTGCGACCCTCGTGATCGGCCAGTCCCGACTGTACCGGTCCCACGACCGACAAGAAGTTGATGGGGGTATTCTTGTATTTGAGGTTGAGAATATCCAGGCAACGGCTCTCCATAACCGAATAGGTCAGATCGCCGCATGTGACGTCAAAACACTTGACGCCGTCCGGCTTGCCCATGTTTCTCGTGTTGGCGCGAACCTCGGCAATATTTTTCATATTGCCCACGCGACGCATCAGATCCTGCTTGGAATAGTCTTTTCCCTTGTAAGTTGCCATACCTACACTCCTATTCTATCAAAAAGTTTATTAAGTCCGTAAACGACCGCAATATAAATCACGCTCATCAGCGCCGCCGAGATCAGCCGTGGCCAGATCATCAGCGCAAACTCCATACCATAGAGCCATTGTAAGCAGAAGGTGTTGAGCAGTGCCGTAATCAGACCGGCAAGCAAAATGCCAAGACCAATACCCCAGATTTTTGCCTGCTTTTGCGCAATCAGCCCGCATATAGCGCCGCCCAGCGCCGCCACCAGCGTCATAATCGGCATATAAGCGCCACCCATCGGATTGATCAGATACCCAATCACGTCAGCCAGCGCCGCCACACAGGCGCCGTACCCCCATCCCAGCCTCACGGACGCCAGGTAGATGGGAATGAGTCCAAAGGCAAACCGCACCGTCAACGGCGACAACCCAAAAAGCATCACCGCATACGATGTGGGAAACAGTCGGGTCATAACCACCGAAAGGGCAATGAAAAGGGCGGCCTGCACTAACTTTTTTGTTCGCATATAAAAACAACCTCCTTTACCGAAACTACAAAATTCCGCTAAAAAAGGTGGCACAGCGGACGCAACGGCTCACCGCGACCACGCTCGGTCTTCGTCTGCGGGCGACTTCCCATCCCACAGCACTTTACGCTCGCCGTCTACTCTGTACTTTCTTTTATACTCTACCATAAAAACCGCCTTTTTGCAACTAAATTTGACTTGCTTTTGCCTGTATTTTATCATATAATGAATACAACAAAAAATTATGGAGGATGCACTATGGACAACAAGGAATTGCTCTCCCTGCAGATCCAAGCCACCAAGGGCCGTATGCTGGCCGTCGAAGCCGTCAGCCTTGCCAAATCCGGCCATCCCGGCGGCTCTCTTTCTAGCATGGATGCCATGACCTATCTCTACAACAAGGAAATGAACATTGATCCCGCCAATCCCAAGAACCCCGACCGCGATCGCTTCGTCCTTTCCAAAGGACACGCCGCTCCCGGTCTGTATGCCGTTCTGGCGTTGCGCGGCTACTTTGATACGGAAGAACTCAAAAGCCTGCGTCAGCCCCATTCGATGCTGCAGGGTCACCCCGATATGAAGGGTATCCCCGGCGTTGATATGTCCACCGGTTCTCTGGGTCAGGGCATCTCGGCCGCCTGCGGTATGGCTCTGGCC
>CALBKB010000211.1 GCA_937892635.1 uncultured Clostridia bacterium | reverse complement strand
GTTCCGTAAGCAGCACCACCCGGGTCGTTCCGGCGCTGCAACCGGCGGCACTGCAGTCAGCTTCGGCGAGTGGGGCATCCAGGCTTTGACGCCTGCGTATGTCACCAACCGCCAGATCGAAGCTGCTCGTATTGCCATGACGCGCCACATCAAGCGCGGCGGAAAGGTCTGGATCAACATCTACCCGGACCGTCCGCTGACGAAGAAGCCGGCCGAAACCCGCATGGGTTCCGGTAAGGGTTCTCCGGAGTGGTGGGTTGCAAACGTCAAGCCGGGCCGCGTTCTCTTTGAGATCTCCGGTGTCAATGAAGAGGTAGCTCGTGAGGCCCTGCGCCTGGCAATTCATAAGCTGCCGTTGAAGGCACGCATTGTGCGTCGCGAGGGTGGTGAATAGAAATGGCAATTGGTTCAAAGGAACTGGCATCGAAGCAGCTTGACGGCTTCGATAAGGACCGTCTCGTCGAGGAACTTCGCAAGGCCAAGGAAGAGCTGTTCAACCTTCGCTTTCAGCATGCTACCAATCAGCTCGAAAATCCTCTGCGCATCTCCCAGACCAAGAAGGATATCGCCATGGCTAAGACTATTCTTCGTGAAAAGGAGTTGAAAGTCGAGGCCTAAGGGCTTGGCTTTCATGAAAGGAGGATTTTATCATGAGTGAAAGAGGACTCAGAAAGACCCGTGTCGGTGTCGTTTCCAGCGATAAGATGGATAAGACTATTGTTGTGTCCATTGCCGACCATGTAAAGCATCCGCTTTATTCCAAAGTTATCAAGCGTACCTACAAGCTGAAGGCTCACGATGAAAACAACGAGTGCCGCGTCGGTGATAAGGTTCGCGTTATGGAGACCAGACCCCTGTCCAAGGACAAGAGATGGAGACTGGTCGAGATCATTGAGAAGGCTAAATAAACAAGCCCAGTAAGGAGGATACAACCGTGATTCAGCAACAGACCTATTTGAAGGCAGCTGACAACACCGGCGCGAAAGAGCTTATGTGCATCCGTGTGCTGGGCGGTACTGGCAGAAAGTATGCCAATATCGGCGATGTTGTTATTGCCTCGGTTAAAAAGGCAGCACCCGGCGGCATGGTCAAAAAGGGTGATGTCGTTAAATGCGTGATTGTCCGCTCCGCACAGGGCATTCAGCGCGCTGACGGTAGCCGTATTCGTTTCGACGAGAACGCCGCTGTCATCATCCGTGAGGATAAGAACCCCCGCGGTACTCGTATCTTTGGGCCCATCGCTCGTGAGCTGCGTGACAAGGAATACACCAAGATCCTGTCCCTGGCTCCCGAAGTGCTGTAATGGGAGGAAAAGAAATGAACGATCTTCATATTAAATCCGGCGATACCGTTATGGTTATCTCCGGCGATTCCAAGGGTAGCACCGGCAAGGTTCTTGCCGTATCTCCCAAAGAAGGCAAGGTCATCGTTGAAGGTGTTAACCTGGTGACCAAGCACGTTAAGCCCAAAAACCAGCAGCAGCAGGGTGAGATTGTTAAGGCCGAAGGCGCTATGTATGCCTGCAAGGTTCAGCTCTATTGCCCTAAGTGCAAGACCGGCGTTCGTACCGGTGTTAAGGTTGAAGACGGCAAAAAGGTCCGCGTTTGCAAAAAGTGCGGCTTCGTTATCGAATAAGGAGGGTAGGAGACAATGACAAGATTACAAGAACGTTATGTGAACGAAGTTGCTCCCGCTCTGAACAAGAAGTATCAGTATAAGAGCTGCATGCAGATTCCTAAATTCGATAAGATCGTCATCAACGTTGGTTGCGGCGAAGCCCGTGAGAATGCTAAGGTCATCGACGCTGTTGTCAACGACCTGACCAAGATCACCGGTCAGAAGCCCGTTGTTTGTGCCGCTCGCAAGTCGGTAGCAAACTTCAAACTGCGTGAGGGCATGCCTATCGGCGTTAAAGTGACCCTGCGTGGCGACCGTATGTACGAGTTCATGGATCGTCTGTTCAACGTGGCTCTGCCCCGTGTCCGCGACTTCCGCGGCATCTCGGCGGACTCCTTTGACGGCCGTGGCAACTATGCCCTGGGTCTTAAAGAACAGCTGATTTTCCCTGAAATCGAGTACGATAAGATTGACAAGGTCCGCGGCATGGATATTGTTTTCGTAACCACCGCCAAGACCGATGAAGAAGCTCGTGAGCTGCTCACTCTGATGGGCGCTCCGTTTGCCAAGTAAGGAGGCGATACGCATGGCTAGAAAAGCACTGGTTTTACAGCAAAAAGAAGCTCCCAAGTTTTCGACGAGAGCCTATAACAGATGCAAGATATGCGGTCGTCCCCATGCTTATCTTCGTAAGTATGGCATCTGCCGTATCTGCTTTAGAGAATTGGCCTACAAGGGTCAGATTCCCGGCGTAAAGAAATCCAGCTGGTAAGAGGAGGAATAGAAATGCAGATTACTGATCCGATTGCTGATATGCTCACCAGAATCCGCAATGCGAATTCTGCCAAGCATGACAGCGTAGATATTCCCGCCTCCAACATGAAGAAGGCTATTGCCCAGATTCTGCTGGATGAGGGTTACATCAAGAAGTTCGATGTCGTCGAAGACGGCAAGCAGGGCATGATCCATGTCGAGCTCAAGTACGGCCCCGGCAAGACCAAGATTATTCAGGGTCTGCGCCGCGTGTCCAAGCCCGGCCTGCGCATCTATGCCGGCAAGGAAGATATGCCTCGCGTTATGCGTGGCCTGGGTATCGCCATCGTGTCCACCTCTAAGGGTGTTATGACCGACAAGGCGGCCAGAAAAGCAAACATCGGCGGCGAAGTTCTCGCCTTCGTATGGTAAGAAAGGGGTATTAGTTATGTCCAGAATTGGCAGAAAAGAAATAACTGTCCCTGCCGGCGTTACCGTCACCATCGGTGAAGGCAACCATATCGCCGTCAAGGGCCCCAAGGGCAATCTCGAAATGAATGCCCATCCCGATATGCTGATCAACCAGGAGAACGGCGTCATCACCGTCGCCCGTCCTTCTGAGAGCAGAGAGCATCGCTCCCTGCACGGTCTGACCCGCACCCTCATCGCCAACATGGTTGAGGGCGTGACCAACGAGTTTTCCAAGACCCTCATCATCAACGGCGTCGGTTACCGTGCCGCTAAGCAGGGTAAGGATCTGGTCATGAACCTGGGCTTCTCGCATCAGGTCATCGTCAGCGAGACTGCCGACATCAAGATTGATGTTCCCAACCCGAACACCATCATTATCCACGGTGTGGATAAGCAGAAGGTCGGCCAGTTTGCAGCTGAGGTCAGAGAAAAGCGTCCGCCTGAGCCGTATAAGGGCAAAGGAATCAAGTACGAAACCGAGCGTATTATCCGCAAAGAGGGTAAAGCCGGTAAGGGTGCGAAGTAAGGAGAATAAGCAATGGTTAAGAAAATTGACAGCAATAAGGCTCGTCTTAAAAGACATAAGAGAGTCCGTGGCAAAATTTCCGGCACTCCCGCTTGCCCCCGTTTGTGCGTGTTCCGCTCTAACACCAACATCTATGCTCAGATCATTGATGATACCGAGGGTAAGACCCTGGTAAGCGCCAGCTCTTTGGATCTCGACCTTGGCTCCAACAAGGAAGCCGCTAAGAAGGTAGGTCTGCTCGTCGCTGAAAAGGCTAAGAAGGCCGGTATCGTTGACGTGGTCTTCGACCGCGGCGGCTACATTTACCATGGCCGTGTCCAGGCACTTGCAGAAGGCGCCCGCGAGGGCGGCCTGAACTTTTAACAAAGGAGGGCAAAAACAATGGCAGAATTGATCGATGCAAGCACCCTCGATCTCCAAGAGAGAGTTGTGTGCATTAACCGCGTATCCAAAACCGTCAAGGGTGGCCGTATCATGAAGTTTGCGGCTCTGGTCGTTGTTGGTAACGGCAACGGTATTGTCGGTGTTGGTATGGGCAAGTCCTCCGAAGTCCCCGATGCTATCCGTAAGGGCATCGAAGATGCGAAGAAGAAGCTGGTCCGTATCGCAATGAAGAACACCACCATTCCTCACGAGAACGTTGGCCGTTTTGGTGCATCCATGGTCGTGCTTAAGCCCGCTGCTCCCGGTACCGGCGTTATCGCCGGCGGCGCCGTGCGTGCAGTTGTTGAGCTGGCCGGTATCCAGGATATCCGTACCAAGGCTCTGCGTTCCCGTAACCCCATTAACCTTGTTAACGCTACCATTAACGGTCTTTCTGAGCTTCGTGATGTTCAGACCGTCGCTGCTATGCGTGGCAAGGAAGTTAAAGAAATCTTAGGTTAAGGAGGTATTTATCATGGCTCTCAAGATCACTTTGAAGAAATCTCTGATCAGCTGCAAAAAGAATCAGATAGATACCGCTAAAACTTTCGGTCTGAAAAGACCGGGCGACGTTACCGTTCAACCGGAAAACGCCGCTACCCTCGGCAAGGTTCGCGTTATTACCCACCTTGTTGAAGTAGAAAAGGTCAAGGAGGCACGCAAGAAATGAAATTGCATGAATTAACTCCTGCTGCCGGCTCCACCTTCGAGCCCAAGAGAAAGGGCAGAGGTATCGGTTCCGGTAACGGCAAGACCGGTGGCCGTGGCCACAAAGGCCAGAAGGCTCGCTCCGGCGGCGGTGTTCGTCCCGGATTTGAAGGCGGCCAGATGCCCCTTCAGAGACGTGTTCCGAAGCGTGGCTTCAACAACATCTTTGCTAAGGAATATGTTACTGTAAACGTTGAACGCCTTGATGTTTTCGAGGCAGGCGCTGTTGTCGATGCCAATGCTTTGCATGAGGCCGGCATCATCTCCAAGTCTTTGGACGGCGTTAAGTTCCTCGGCCGCGGCGAGGTTACCAAAGCCCTCACCGTCCGTGCAGCCAAGTTTACCGAATCTGCTAAGCAGAAGATCGAAGCAGCCGGCGGTAAAGCTGAGGAGGTATAACGATGTTCGAGGGATTGATCGCAGCGATTAAGAATGCTGACCTGAGAAAGAAGATTCTTTTCACCGTCATGATTCTGCTGCTCTACCGCCTTGGCGCGCTGATCCCCGTACCGTTCGTTGATACTGCTTTTCTGGGCACGATATTCAATAACAGCGGCCTGACCGATATGCTCAATATCATGTCGGGTGGTGCGTTACAGAACGCGGCCTTGTTTGCTATGGGTATCTCGCCTTATATCAACGCTTCCATTATCGTCCAGCTGCTCACTATCGCCATTCCCGCTCTGGAACGGCTGAAGAACCAGGAAGACGGTCAGAAGAAGATCAACAAGATCACGCGTTATCTGACCATCGCGCTGGGTCTGGTTATGGGTTATGGTTACTACACCATTCTCGATAACGCCATGGGCGTTCTCACCCAGAAGACCTTCTTCACCGGTCTGGTTGTTGTTCTGGCCTTTACGGCCGGTTCGGCGCTGGTTATGTGGATGGCTGAGAAAATTGACGAATATGGCATCGGAAATGGTATCTCTATGATCCTGTTTGCCGGTATCCTCTCGCAGGGTCCTGCAATTTTGGCATGGGTCGTGGATGCCTTTAAGTCCGGTGATGCCGCCGGTATCGCAGGCGTGTTTATTGTTCTTGCTATTGGCCTGCTGATGATCGCCGGTATCGTTTGGGTAAACGGTGCGGAACGTCGGATCCCTGTGCAGTATGCCAAACGTGTTGTCGGCCGTAAAATGTACGGTGGCAACCAGACTCATTTGCCCATGAAGGTGTTGATGACCGGTGTTATGCCCATCATCTTTGCCAACTCCTTCTGCATGTTGCCGTCTACGATTGCTTCTTTCATGTCGAAGAACGGCTTCACCGAGTGGGTCGAAAAGTATTTCACAACAGATTCTCCGCTTTATGGAATTCTGTTCTTCGTCCTGATTATTTTCTTCAATTATTTCTATGTATCGGTCTCTTACGATCCCGTGGAGATTTCCAACAACCTTCAGAAGAACGGTGGCTCTATTCCCGGCATTCGTCCCGGCGAGCCCACTGTCAATTACATCAAAAAGTCTTTGAATAAGATTACCCTGTTGGGTGCTATCTTCCTCGGCTTTATCGCGATCATCCCGATGATTGCTACCATGATCTTCGATGTCAACTTTGCTCTGTCGGGCAACAGCATGCTCATCGTTGTCAGCATCATCCTCGAAACCTCTATGGTTCTCGAATCTCAGATCTCGATGCGCCATTATAAAGGCTTCCTTGAATAATGAGAGGTACCGTTTTGAAACTGATTTTACTTGGACCTCCCGGATGCGGGAAGGGAACACAGGCAGCGTTTATTAAAGAGCGCTACAACATTCCGTCGATCAGTACCGGTGATATGATCCGTGAACAGGTGCGTTCGGGCAGCGATCTGGGCAAACAGGTCAAGGCTTGTCTCGACGCCGGCACGCTGGTCAGCGACGAACTTGTTATCAAGATCGTTGAAGCCCGTCTGAAAGCTGACGATTGCAAGAACGGATACATCTTGGATGGATTTCCGCGTACCGTCGCTCAGGCTCAGGCTCTGGCTGACATGGGTGTTGTGATTGACAAGGTAGTCGATATCACGCTTCCTGACGAAACAATTATTGACCGGATATCCGGACGGCGGGTATGCCCCGCCTGCGGAGCTTCTTATCATATCACGTCCATCCCCAGCGCAGACAATGTCCATTGCGACAAGTGCGGCGCCGAGCTGATCCATCGCAGCGATGACCAGCCCGATGTCGTGGCCAAGCGTTTGGTGGAATATCGCGAAAAGACGGCGCCGTTGACCGATTTCTATAAAAAGGTCGGCAACTTGGTTACCGTTTCGAGCGTGGGTGCGATTGAGGATGTTACCGCCGCGATATTCGCAGCATTAGAGGCTTGATCTTATGATCGTATTAAAATCAGCTCGTGAAATCGAACTGATGAAACAAGCGGGCCGTATCGCCGCCGGCGCTCGACGCGTCGCCGGCGAGATGGTCAGCGTGGGCGTCACCCTCAAGGAGATCGATAAGGCGGTCCACTCTTACATTAAGAGTCAGGGCGCTACTGCGACCTTCCTTGGTTACGGTGGATTTCCCGCCGCCTGCTGTTTGTCAGTCAACGAGGCTGTTATCCATGGAATTCCCAACGATTATGCACTCAAAGAGGGCGACATTGTCAGTATTGACGTGGGCGCCACCTTTAAGGGGTATGTCGGTGACTGTGCCGACACCTTCCCCTGCGGCAAGATCTCGGCTGAGGATGAAAGGCTGATCGCCGACACCCGCCAATCCTTCTGGGAAGCTTTCAAGGTGATGCGCGAAGGCTACCGCATTGGCGATGTGGGGGCGGCAGTGGAGGACTATTGCACCGCACGCGGCTACGGCGTTGTCTGGGAATATACCGGACATGGCGTAGGGCGCGCCCTGCATGAAGATCCCAGCATCCCCAACCTTGGCCCTGCGGGCCATGGAGCGCGGCTGCGCCGAGGCATGACGCTTGCCGTTGAGCCCATGATCAATTTGGGATCGCCCGATGTGGATAAAATGGATGACGGCTGGACGGTTTTGACGGCCGACCGGAGACGCAGCGCCCACTATGAAAATACGGTGCTGATCACCGACGGCGACCCCGTCATTTTAACGACTGAGGATTGATATGAAACATCTGATCGCCTGTTCCATGGCCGGGCATGATAAAGGCTGGTTGTATGCCATACTCGAAAGCGATGAAAATTGGTTGCTTTTAGCCAACGGCAAACAACATAAGCTCACCAGCCCGAAGCGTAAAAACCGCAAGCATGTTTTTGTCCTTGACTGTGAGAGTGAGTATTTTTCTTCACTCGTCCAAGGCCAAAAACAAATGACCGATAAGGGGCTCAGACGCGAGCTGAGCCGACTCAAAAACCTTCTTCAACCAGGAGGATAATCATGGCAAAAGAAGATATCATCGAGTTTGAAGGTACCGTATTGGAGGCTCTGCCTAACGCCATGTTTTCGGTAGAGTTGGCCAACGGGCACAAAATTCTGGCTCACATTTCCGGCAAACTGAGAATGAATTATATCAAAATACTTCCGGGCGACAAGGTCACCGTGGAGATCTCCACCTACGATCTGTCCAAGGGCCGTATCATCTGGCGCTCGAAGTAAGGGTATAACAAGGAGGAACAATCATGAAAGTAAGACCTTCCGTGAAAGCCATATGCGAAAAATGCAAGATCATTAAGAGAAAAGGTAAAGTAATGGTCATCTGCGAAAACCCCAAGCATAAGCAGAAACAGGGTTAATTAAGGAGGTGCAGATCTAATGGCAAGAATTTCCGGCGTTGACATTCCCAACGAAAAACGCGTAGAGATCGGCTTGACCTACATCTATGGTGTCGGTCGCGCCAGATCCAATGAGATCCTGGCTGGTACGGGCATTGATCCCAACACCCGCGTTAAGGATCTGACTGAGGATGAAATTTCTAAGATCCGTGAGTACATGGAGCACCATTACGAGGTAGAAGGCGACCTGCGCCGTGCTACTGCGCTCAACATCAAGCGCCTTGTCGAAATCGGCAGCTACCGTGGTCTCAGACACAGAAAGAGTTTGCCCGTGCGCGGTCAGCGCAGCAAGACCAATGCGAGAACTCGCAAGGGCCCTGCCAAGACCATGGCAAACAAGAAGAAATAAGAAGGAGGAATGAATCATGGCTAAGGCTACCAAAAAGGTTATCAGAAAGCGTCGCGAGAAAAAGAATATCGAGCGCGGTGCTGCTCATATTCGCTCCTCTTTCAACAACACCATAGTCACCATCACCGACGTTGACGGCAATGCTCTGTCTTGGGCCTCCGCCGGCGGACTTGGTTTCAGAGGTTCGAAGAAGTCCACTCCCTTCGCCGCCCAGACGGCTGCCGAAACGGCTGCCAAGGCTGCTATGGAGCATGGTCTTAAAACGGTTGAAGTGTACGTCACCGGCCCGGGTTCCGGCCGTGAGGCGGCAATCAGAGCTCTTCAGGCTGCCGGCTTAGAGGTAACCATGATCAAAGACGTTACCCCCATTCCGCATAACGGATGCCGTCCTCCCAAGAGAAGAAGAGTATAATCATTTACCAGTACCTTTTAAATTTTAGATATTAGTTATGGCAAGATATATTGGACCTAAATCAAGAATTGCTCGTCGTTTCGGTGAGGCAATTTTCGGTGCAGACAAAGTTCTTTCAAAAAGAAATTTTCCTCCTGGCCAGCACGGTAACTCTCGCAGAAGAAAGACTTCTGAGTATGGTATCATGTTAGCTGAAAAGCAGAAGGCAAAATACACTTACGGTTTGTTGGAGAAGCAGTTCCGCAACATGTTCGATAAGGCAGCGCGTACCAGTGGTATTACCGGTGAGATTCTGTTGCAGAATCTTGAGTGCCGTTTGGACAATATCGTTTTCCGTCTTGGTATTGCTCCTACTCGTGATGCTGCTCGCCAGCTTGTAAACCACAAGCACATTGTTGTTGACGGTAAGGTTGTAGGCATTGCTTCATACTCGGTAAAGCCTGGTCAGATTGTAGGTGTTCGCGAGCGCTCTAAGAGCCTCGAGGTTATCCAGAACTGTCTGGCTGGTTTCAACCACAGCAAGTATCCTTGGTTAGAGTGGGATGAGAACCAGAAGGCCGGAAAGCTTTTGCACAAGCCTGAACGTGCAGATATCCCTGAGAATATCAAGGAGCAGTTAATCGTTGAGTTGTATTCTAAATAATAATTAAGGATGGCGATATTAGCATTTCAAAAACCCGATAAGGTGATAATGTTGGAGGCGGATAACCAATATGGTAAATTTGAGTTTCGCCCCCTCGAAGGTGGCTTTGGTACTACCATTGGTAATGCTTTGCGCCGCATTCTACTTTCCTCTTTAGATGGCTTTGCCATCAATACAGTATCTATCTCTGGAGTGGAGCATGAATTTGCCTCCATTCCTGGAGTTAAAGAGGATGTTACCAACATTATCTTGAATTTGAAGCAAGTTCGATTCAAGCAATTAGTAGACGAATTCGAGAACGAGAAAGTTAGCGTTGTTGTCGAGAATACTACTGTGTTCAAGGCTGGCGACTTCAATAAGTATCTGACTGGATTTGAAGTGTTAAACCCTGACTTAGTTATTTGCCATTTAGATGCCAAAGCAACAATGCGTATAGAGATATCTATTAACAAAGGCCGCGGTTATGTTCCTGCAGAGGAGAACCGTG
>CALBKB010000210.1 GCA_937892635.1 uncultured Clostridia bacterium | reverse complement strand
CGAGAAAAACTGTCATTCACAAGTGGATAGGAACTCTCACCACCTACCCTCTCCTGTCTGCCGTAATGGCGGCGATCATAGCTGCTCTAAGCTGATAAAAAGGAGGATATTTTATGGAAAAGAAATGGATCAACTTCTCGGTCAAGGCCGTTTGGTGGAAACAGGCGGTCAAGCTGGTGGTGGGCTTAATCGGCGTGTTGGCCATCAAGAGCGGGCTCAAGATGGTGCTGGGCGAGTCCTTGGCGGCCGATGCGCTGCGGTATTTTCTGCTGATCGTGTGGATCTTGGCCGGCTGGCCGGCTCTTTTCGCTCGCAAAAAGTAAACATTTTATTACCGGCAAAAAAGATGCAATATGTGCTTGCAATTGGTGAAAAAGTCTAGTATAATGTACATGTGTAATAGCCGCCAAGCGGCTGATAAAAATTTTTCAACAGGAGAAAAGAAAATGAAAAAGGCAATTGCAGTTTTGCTTGCGGTTATGCTGATGGTCGGCGTTCTGGTCGGCTGCGGCGGTACCCAAACCAGCACGCCTACCGGTGATTTTGATCCGGCAGACAAGACGATCGCCATCTTCATGGGCTCGATGAACCATCCCGTTCACCGTGTTGTTCAGATGGCCTTCATGACAGAGGGTTCGGCTCTGGGCTACAACGCTATCGTTGGTGGTCTGGACGAAGGCTCCACTCAGGACCTGCTCAACAAGTTTGAATCTTACGTTACCAACGGCACCGAAGGTGCTATGCTGTGGGCGTCGGACGACTCGTTCTATCAGTTCATGCGTGACATGAAGGATATGTGCTATTTCGTCGTTCCTCACTTTGCTCACGAGTATGTGGAAACCAAGAACTTCATCTCCCGTAACATCTGCGCCAGCGCGGCTACTTACGGATATGCGGCCGGCGAGTTCCTGCTTGAGAAACTGGCCGAGAAGGGCATCACCTCCGGCGTTCTGGGCAACACCCAGGCCGGTCCTAACGTAACCGAGAACGCGGCTTCCGACGCTTTCCGTAAGTGCATTGCCGAGTCGGGCGCTAACTTCACCGTGGCTAACGTTGTGTATGAAACGACCGAGTTGTCCGAAGCGACCAACAAGGTTGTCGGCGTTATCAACGGCAACACCGGCATCGTAGGTGCTTTCGGTACCACCGGTGGTTCCTGCCAGTCCTGGTCTTTGGCTATGCAGCAGACGGGTAAAACCGATCTGGTCGTTGTCGGCGTTGACTACACCGAGTTCAACATCGACCTCGTTGCAGAAGGCAAGGTAGCCGGTCTGGTGGCTCAGCCTCTGTACGAAGAGGCCAAGGAGTCGGTTCTGGCTCTGGACGGTCTGTTCCATGGCAAGGCCTACAATGACTCGGCTGAGAATTGGTGGGTTAAACTCGAAGCTCCCGTTGCTCACGTTGATGGTGAAGGCATGGCGGACATCGAGCATTATCGTCCCATCATTGATCAGGTTATCGCGTACTACGAAGGCGAATAATTAGTTTGACAACAAGATTGCCCGGACGTCCTTAGGGACGTCCGGGCAATTTTATTTGCCTTACGGCGCAGTCATACCACTCACCGGGCCCAGGTGCCGTTTTGGAAGATGGGGATTTGGCGGCCGTCGGCGGCGGTGCCGATGATGGACAGGTCGGGCGCGCCCATCATGAAATCGACGTGGACGATCGAGTCGTTGACGCCGCGGGCGGTGCACTCCTCGTGGGAAAGCCTTTCGAAGCCGTCGAGACATTCGCTGTAACCCGCGCCCAGCGCCAGATGGCAGGAGGCGTTTTCGTCGAAGAGGGTGTTATAGAAGAGGATGCCCAGTTGCTGAATGGGGCCGTTATAGGGGACGAGGGCACATTCGCCCAGATAGCCGGCGTTGTCGTCCATGGCCATGAGCTTGTCGAGCAGGTGGGCGTTTTTCTCGGCCTGCCAAGAGACCGCCTTGCCGTCACGGAAGGTGATGGAGAAGTTCTCGATCAGTTCGCTCTGGTAGGACAGGGGCATGGTTGACACGACGGTGCCTTCGGCCTTGCCCTTCATGGGGGTGATGAAGATTTCGTCGGAGGGGATGTTGGCGTTATAGGTGACGCCTTCGACGGTATCGCCTGCGCCGCCGACGAAGTGGGTGTTGGGCATCAGCCCGACCGTCAGATCGGTGCCGTTGGCGCTGGTGTAGTGGAGCTGTGTCAGATTAAGACTGTTGAGCCAGGCGCAGCGCTTGGCCAGATCGGCGTTATGCGCCTCCCATTGGGCCATGGGGTCGACGTCGGCGCGGGAGGCTTTGAGAATGGCCTGCCACAGCGCCTCAACGGCCTGATGCTTGGAGAGGTGGGGGAAGAGTTTTTTGGCCCATTTGATGCCGGGCACGGCGGCGATGCACCATTGATAATGGTTGTCCATGCGGTCGCGGAAGGGCTTGAAGGCCTTGCGGCGCGCCTGAATGGCAGCGGTGTATTTATCCTGATTGATGCCGCGCAGCCCGTCGGGGTCGTCCGATTCGAGGTAGATCATGGCGGGCAGGGTGGAGTGATAATTGTAATCGCCGTTGACGATGTCGCTCAGATCCAGCTCACGGGTATCGGAGGGTAGCTCCTGCTCTCCAAAGACCACGCTGTAAGACAGGG
>CALBKB010000209.1 GCA_937892635.1 uncultured Clostridia bacterium | reverse complement strand
CGATTCGACCGGCTGCGTTGAGCCGGGGAGCAATTACAAACCCGGCACTGGATGCCGTAATGGGCCGATGAAAGTTATAAGCGGCACTTTTAAGCAGCATATCCAGCCCCACGCGCTGTCTCTTTTGAATGCGAGCCAAGCCCTGCTTCACGATACAGCGGTTCTCATCATGAAGCGGCATTGCATCCGCCACGGTACCAATAGCCACCAAATCACAATAGCGCAAAAACTCGTCTTGCGGGTTGCCGGATTGGGCAGCCAGTGCACAAATTAACTTTAATGCCACACCCGCTCCCGATAACTGAGCAAACGGATAGGCATCATCGCGTCGCTTAGGGTCAATCACTGCATAGACCATAGGCAGCCGCCTTTTGCACTCGTGATGATCGGTGATAATCACATCAATTCCGGCAAATGCAGTATTCTCTAATGAAGAGGATATACCGGTATCGACCGTGAGAATCAGCGAGATACCCTCAATAACATCTCGTTTTTTACCCTGCCAAAAAGACATTATCTCTTCACTTGTCGGAATGTAATAGGTAACTTTA
The DNA here is from genome assembly GCA_937892635.1 of uncultured Clostridia bacterium. Classification (GTDB taxonomy): domain Bacteria; phylum Bacillota; class Clostridia; order Oscillospirales; family UMGS1783; genus CAKSHC01. Next base: position 4,754 of record CALBKB010000209.1, on the reverse strand, counting down.
GCCCCAACCGAGCGCAAGTACATCAAAAGAACGGCAGTAGCCGTAATACCGTCAGCATCCGAATCCCCAACGATTAAAATATTTTCCTGCCGCTTAATGGCCTGCCAAATACGAGCAACTGCTCGGGGCATATCCTGCATGGTCATAGGATCATGATAGATCATTTGCTTGCCGAATAGAAAATTCTGCGCCTGTTGCACTGTGGTTATACCGCGTTGCAACAAAATATCGGCTACAATCGGATCAATTTGGCAAACTTGCGCCAAACCCATCGCATCCATACACAATCCCCCTTTCCGGATTTACCATATAGTATACCCAATTATAATATTAATAGATTATATCATAAGATCATACGGCTTTCAATAGAGAATTATATACGCCCTCGGTTTCCCGAGGGCGTAGTTTTCAAATGCCAAGCTTATGGATCATATTCAATAATTCATCGCGTTTGGTCTGAATTTCCCAAATCGTTTGCCCATCATCCACCAACAAATGGTGGGACGAGGTAATGGTAATCGTGTAGGGCAAGGACGGTTGCGTATAAATCGATCCAATCTCATGACTGACCGAAGTCCCATGATACTCCTCCGAAGGCTGTTGCGCGATATAGTCGGCGAACATCATAATCATCGCTTTTTGATTGACGCCGATGCGACTGACGCCAAATTGCACCGTCATGGCATTGGCCGACTGCAGCGCTTGCGCTACATGCAAGGAAAACGTATCGCCCTCATACGTCGGCGAAGATATATCACTTGACAAGTCGGAGCCTGTATCAAGGGGCGGACGGGTGTGAAACGTCTGCGAAAAGAGCCAGGAAAATGCGCTAAACAAAAGCACGCTGCCAACAAGAATCCAGACATAAAGATTTTTGTTCTTTTCCAGCTTCTTATTGAGCATTTCACGCTTACTTTCTCTTGAAATGTCCTCGTTTTCCTCACATAAGTCTTCTTGAATACGCGCCGTCACCGAATCAGCCACGGACACAGGCATTTCCTCAAAGAGCGGTTCGAAAAACATCGGCATAGCCGCATCATAAAATCCAACACACTCGTCACACTCTTCCATGTGCGCTTCCACTTCCATGCGCTCCATGCGCATCAACTCGTTGTCGATATACGCTTGCATTTTATGACGGTAGCTACCACAACAACCATGCCCCAGTACCGCTTCGCGTGCCGCCGCCAAATGCTCGGCAACATCTTCGATAGAAATGCCGCACGCTATTGCCATCTGCTCATACGTGCGCATATAAATGCCGCGCAACAATAAGATCTGACGCTGAGGATATTCCAAATGCAACAAACGATCACACATCGACAACAACGACTTGTTCTCTTCCGTAATCCGCAACGATTTTAAAACATTTACGGTAACGCGAAATAGGAACTCCGCATAGTCTGTCTCCTGCGACACATTACCCACACAGAGGTAGGCCTGCACAAAAATTTCTTCAACGGTTTTAATTTTCTTCTCAGGATCGGTAACGATGCGGCACAAGAGTGTGTATATGTTACCCTGATAGCGTTCGACCAGTTCAGCATAGGCTCCCATATGGCCGGCACGAATGCGTTTTATAATATCAAGATCGGTCAAAAAACGTCCCTCTCTTCCACGGTGTGCGTAATATATTGCATCAACAAGTCTTCCAACTGTTGATAGGTTGTAACACGGCAAACGGCATCACGCAACATGGCAGCCGCTGAAAACCCTTTTATATACCAAGCCGAAAACTTTCGGCTTTCACACATGCCGGTATGCTCACCTTTGAGCTGACACAACCGTTTGGCATGCAACAGCGCCGCCATCAACCGACGATCGGTATCAATCGTCTCCGGCTCTCGACCGGCGGCCTGATCCTTAATGCGGCGAAATATCCATGGGTCGCCCAAGGTCGCGCGTCCGAGCATCAACCCGGCCGCGCCCGTCTGGGCCGCATTTCTTGCACTTCCCCAATCTCGAATATCCCCGCTTATGATAACAGGGGTATGTACCGCATCAACAACCCTTTTAGCAATTTCCAAATTAGCCGTTCCGGCATATTGCTGCTTTACTGTGCGGGCATGAATGGTCAACTCACGAGCTCCGCTTTGCTCCATTCTACGAGCAAATTCAGGGGCGTTGATATGGTCTTGATCCCAACCGGCCCGAAACTTGACACTAACGGGGATGGGTGTCGCCTTGACAACGGCCTGACAAACGCGTGCCGCCAGATCCGGATCCTTCATAAGGGCACCGCCATCACCGTTACCGGCGATCTTCGTCATAGGACAACCCATATTGATATTAATCCAATCCGGCTGATATTCCGCACATTTTTCAGCAGCATAGGCCATCGTATCGGGATCGTTGCCAAAGATTTGGATATGAATGGGTCGCTCCGCGTCATCAAACTCCATAAGCGTATGCGTCTTTTTGTCCTTATAAAAAATACCGCGCGAACTTACCATTTCGGTATACACAATATCTGCACCGCATGAACGTACGATTTCACGCGTTACACGATCGGTAATTCCTGCCATTGGCGCCATATGCAGCGGCGGCAACACAAAATCCATCCTATTTCTCCTGATTTTTTAATAACTATATTTTATCATAAAAGCACCAACAAATCAACAAAGAAGACAGGGTTTCCCCTGTCTTACCGTTTTTTTCTGCGACTCCAAAGCAGTCCCTTTTTTCGCGTGGGTGTAATCTGTTCGCCAATGATGCGTCCGGCTTCCTTCATGAGTGCATCATGATCAATCTCTTTGCGCGATGCCGTCGGTGACGCCCTCTTTGCCCACCGCATCATCTTTTAATATAAAAATAGCTTGATCAAACAGCTTTTGATCGGGGGAATGTACCACGATCACCTGCCGGTTTAACCCCTTGACCATATCATCGCTCCCTTTCGGTGTATTTATGAGCATTTTTACCGTTTTTTTCGTCTTTTATTCGTGAGTTTCGCTTCTTTTATAGTTGCATTATACGCGCGTTTGGGCTATACTATTATAATGTAGATAAGTAATATTTTGGAGGCTATATCATGAGAAAGGTTCTTGTAATCTTCGGAGGCGTCTCCCCCGAGCATGAAGTATCCTGCCGTTCTGCTGCGGCAGTTCTCGAAAACATTGACAGACAAAAAAATCAGATACATACCATTGGCATCACCAAGGATGGTCGATGGCTTTACACCCGTGCAACCGCCCAAGAAATCGCAAACGGCACTTGCAACAATAAATATCAGCGCAAGCTTAAAATCCCCAACGGCACTTGGGAGGCTTGCCCCCATATTCCTGCCACCCTTTCCTGCGATCGCATCAACGGCGGCATTCTTGTTTTTGAAAACGACATGGTAAAACGCATTGAAATTGATGTTGTTATGCCCATGCTTCATGGTGAAAACGGTGAAGACGGGCGCCTGCAAGGCTTGCTGGAATTGGCCAACATTCCTTTTGTCGGCCCCGGCATGCGCGCCAGTGCCAACGGCATGGACAAAGCCACAACGAAAATCGTGTTGGCCAGCGCAGGTATTCGTCAGGCCGATTATCTGATCTTCTGTGCCAATACCGACCCTGAACGCATCGTATCACAAGTGGAGAGCAAGTTTGCCTACCCTGTTTTCGTTAAACCCTCGTCTACCGGATCTTCCTGCGGTGTTTCCAAAGTCCGCAACAAAACCGAATTGATCAGCGCCATTCAGGTTGCCTTCCGCTTTGATAAAAAAATCTTGGTGGAAGAATTCATCAACGGTCGCGAGATTGAGGTGGCTGTTTGGGGGGATAAGTCGGGAACCTATGCCTCTGTCTGCGGAGAAATTGATCCCGGAGCAGAGTTTTATGATTATGACACCAAGTACGTCAATGATACCTCGGTTTGCCACATTCCGGCCGACCTGCCCGAAGATACAGCAAAAGCAATTCGACGCACGGCTATTGAGGCTTTTGAAACCTTGGAATGCAAAGGACAGTCACGCGTTGATTTCTTTGCGCTGGAAGACGGCGGCTATGTACTTAACGAAATCAACACCCTGCCCGGCTTTACCAGCATCAGCATGTACCCCAAACTTATGATGTATTCGCAAAATCTGACATATGCTCAGCTGCTTGAGAAAATGCTTGACGGAGCGGAGGTTTAATATGGCGCCGATCACCAAACAACCCATCGGTGTGTTTGACTCAGGTCTTGGCGGTTTAACCTGCATGCGCGAACTGATGCGCGTTATGCCCCATGAAGATATTATCTATTTGGGAGATACCGGTCGCGTTCCTTACGGCACGCGGAGTAATGAAACAATTGTTAAATACACCCTGCAGGATATTGCGTTTTTGAGCAAATTCAATGTAAAATATATCGTTATCGCCTGCGGTACCGCCTCCTCAGTGGCGCTCGATCAGATTGATACGACCTCGCCCTGCCCGATCGTAGGCGTTGTTGATAGTGCTGTTGATGCCGCATTGTCTGCCACCCAAAATAACCGTATCGGCGTTTTAGGTACTCCGGCAACCATTGCCAGCGGGTCATACATTAAAAAACTGCGCGCCAAAGCCGACGTGGAAGTCATTGCCAATGCCTGCCCACTCTTTGTACCTCTTGTTGAAAATGGATACACGGATAAAAACAATCCGGTTCTTCGGCTTGTGGCCCAAGAGTATTTAGCCCCTTTACTGGCTAAGCAGGTGGATACGATTATTTTAGGCTGTACGCACTACCCACTGCTGCGTCACATGGTAGGAGAAATTATGGGAGAGGGTGTAACCCTCGTAAAT
>CALBKB010000208.1 GCA_937892635.1 uncultured Clostridia bacterium | reverse complement strand
CTCTGGCGCATACCACCGGAGAGCTGATGGGGATACTGGCGGATGACCTGCTCGGCAAGCTTGTGGGTGATATCGGCGAGGATTCGGGTGATCGTCCCAACAACTTATTGCCGCTGCTCTTGCAGGTGGCCGACGGAACGCGCAAGGAATTGATGGTTTTCGGCGATGACTACGACACCCACGATGGCACCGGTGTGCGTGACTATATTCACGTGATGGATCTGGCTGAAGGTCATGTGGCGGCTTTGGGTCGTTTTGCCGAAAATCGCGGTTTGGAGATCTTCAACCTCGGTACGGGCGTTGGCTATTCGGTGCTGGATATCATCGGAGCCTTTGAACGGGCGACCGGCGTAACGGTGCCTTACCGTATCGTGGATCGCCGTCCCGGTGACGTGGCTGTCTGTCTGGCTGACCCCACCAACGCCAATCAAATTTTGGGTTGGAAGGCCAAGCGCACCCTCGACGATATGTGTGTCGATGCGTGGCGTTGGCAACAGAAAAACCCCAAGGGTTACGTAGAATAAAAGAAGTAAAATTTGAGCTCGCAGCCATGCTGCGGGCTCTTTTTTTATGCCTAAATTTGTCGAAATTGTAAACAATTTGTTAATTTTTGTTTTCTACCAGAAAAGGTATTGCAATTTGTTAATTATATGTTATAATGTGGTTACATGTGACACGAAGTGGTGTCATAGTGGTTGAAAGTGGTTTATTTTCAGGCTGAAAACGCCGAGAAAGGAGGAAGCGCGCATGTTGACAGGAACCTTTCGGCACACGTTGGATACCAAGGGACGCGTGATTGTGCCGGCGAGATTTCGCGAGGATCTGGGTGAGACCTTTATGATTACCAAAGGCTTGGATGACTGTTTGGCGCTTTACTCCATGAAGGAATGGCAGGCGTTGGAGGAGAAGATAGCGGCCTTGCCGATGGCGGCGTCCCGACAGATTACCCGATTCATTTTTGGAAGCGCTTATCCGTTGGAGTTGGACAATAACGGACGTGCCGTGATTCCGCCTGAGCTTCGCAAATTTGCCGGCTTGAGCAAGGATGTGGTTATTCTGGGTGTGTCGACGCGTGCTGAGATCTGGGATAGCGAAAAGTGGGAGAACAGCGAAGATGCGGCGCCTTCCCGTCAGGTGACCGATATGATGATCGAGTTGGGTCTGTAAGATGGGATTTGAGCATATTCCGGTTTTATTGGAAGAATGTATCGAGGGCTTGACCATCAAGCCCGATGGCATATACGTGGATTGCACGGCGGGTGGCGGCGGACATTCTCTTGCCATTGCCCGGAAACTGACAACGGGACGGTTGATCAGTATTGACCGTGACGAGCAGGCGATTGCGGCTTGCACACAGCGGTTGATGCCGGTTAAGGATCGTGTCGTGATCGTGAAGGCCACCTTTTCGCGCATCAGGGAAGTCCTGGTGGAGCAGGGTGTGGATGCCGTGGACGGCATATTGATGGATTTGGGTGTTTCCTCGCATCAGCTGGACACGCCCGAGCGCGGATTTTCTTTTCGCAGTGATGCGGCGTTGGATATGCGTATGGATCGGCAGGCGCCTATGAGTGCCCACACGCTGATCAACACCTATGGTGAAGCCGAGATTGCCGATATTTTATGGCGGTATGGTGAGGAGCGATATTCGCGGCAGATCGCGCGCAAGATCGTTCAGGTTCGCCAGCAAAGGCCCATTGAAACGACGGGGGAGCTGGTGGAGATCATCAAATCGGCGATGCCGGCGGCAGCGCGTCGCGAGGATCAGCATCCGGCCAAGCGCTCGTTTCAGGCGTTACGCATAGCTGTGAATGATGAATTGGGAGAATTGCAGGAAACGCTGGAAGCCATTCCGTCATTGTTAAAATCGGGCGGACGAGCGGCGATCATCAGTTTTCATTCTTTAGAGGATCGCATGGTTAAGACAGCGTGGCGCGAGCAGAGTCGCGGGTGCATTTGTCCGCCGGAATTTCCCGTTTGTGTGTGTGGACACACGGCTGACATGAAGATTATTACCAAGAAGCCGATCGTAGCTTCTACCGAGCAGTTGGCGGATAACCGACGGGCTGCTTGTGCTAAATTAAGAATTGCCGAAAGGATATAATAAAATGAAGAAAACCGACTTAAAGAAGAGAATCGCAAAAAAGATCAAATTCAAACGGGCATCGGCCGTCATGATGGCCGCGGTTCTTTTGCTGGTCGGTTTGGTTTGCTATCAGATCTATTGCAATGCACAGACCAATGAGTTGGCTACTCAGGTCAACCGTCTTAAGGGCGAGTATGAGGATCTGGTAAATGAGCAGATTCAGTTAAGTGTACGCATTGATGCGATGGCGGATCTTAATAACATTGAGGTGCTGGCCACCGAGATGGGTATGAGCAAGATTCAGCAGCATCAAATCGAGTATGTCAACCTGGGCAGCGAGGACCGTGCAGAGATTATTTCTGCCAATGATGGATTTGGCGGGTTATTCCGTAACTTTTCTATGATTTGGGAATATTTAGGCTGATTTAGGTCTACTAATGTACTGTGTCCTGTTGTGCAACGGATAGGGATATGTAGGGCCGCTGTTGTGTACAACAGCGGCTTTTCTATTGGAGGAAACAAGGGTGAAGCGAGAAACAACAAAAACCATGTCCAAGCGCATGTTCATCGTATTGATGGTCATTGTGGTGCTGTTTGTGGGCATTATCGGGCGTTTGTTTTACATACAGATCATACAAGGAAAGCAGTATCAGAATATTGCCATCAATCAGCAGACGCGTGAATTAACGGTCAAGGCGCGGCGCGGTACCATTTTTGATCGCAATGGGAAGGCGTTGGCTGTTTCGGCTACCGCCTACAAGGTAGTATTATCGCCGGCCACGACCGATGAGAAGGAAGCGGCGTTAATCCTGGAAAAACTGCCGGATCTGCTTGGTGTGGATGCTGAAGTGATCGAAAAATCGCTCGCAAAAAGCACTTTTTATGACGTGGTGGCGCGACGCGTTGAGCAAAACGTAGCCGACGACGTGCGGGCCTTTGTACGTGAAAACGGGCTGGGCGGCAGCATATCCATCGTTGACGATCCTAAGCGGTATTATCCGTATAATGATTTTGCCTGCCACGTGTTGGGATTCGTTGGCTCGGACAACCAAGGACTGGCCGGTTTGGAAGTCATGTATGAGGATTATCTTAAAGGAACCGACGGCAAAATTGTATTGGCGACTGACGCGGTGGGTAACGATTTGTCCTTGCTCGATTATGAAAAATACATTAAGGCAGTTGACGGATACAATCTTAACACGACGCTGGATGAGACCATCCAGCATTATTTGGAAAAACATCTGAAAGAAGCCTATGCCGAGCGAATGCTCAGCGGCTATGCCGGCGGTATCGTTATGGATGTGGAAACGGGCGGTATCTTGGCCATGTCGGTCATCAACGGATATAACCTCAACGATCCCTTTACCATTACCGACCCCGAGGTGCTGGCCGAACTCGAGCAGTTGACGGGTGAAGAATATACGGCGGCACGTTCGGAAGCGCTCAATAATATGTGGCGTAATGTTCTCATCAGTGACTCCTATGAGCCGGGCTCGACCTTTAAGACGGTCACCAGTTCGATTGCCATTGAGGAGAATATTGTTAACGATTCGACCACCTTCTTCTGCCCCGGCTATAAGATTGTGGCCGGAACACGGATTCATTGCGCCAATCATAACGGACACGGCAGCGAAAATTTCCAGCAGGCCATGAATAACTCCTGCAACCCTGCCTATATGGATATCGGCGAGATGATCGGTGCCGAGATCTTTAATGAATACATCACCGGATTCGGATTCCGTGATTATACCAACATTGACCTGCCGGGCGAGGGCTTGGGTGTTTTGCACTCGGCTTCGTCTCTTAAGGGGCCGGTTCAGCTGGCCACCACCTCTTTCGGTCAGACCTTTAAGATTACGCCTATTCAGCTGATTACGGCGGTTGCCGCCATGGCTAATGACGGAAAGATGATGAAACCCTATCTGGTCAGCTCCATTACCGATCAGGACGGTAACGTGGTCGAATCGACCGAGCCGACGGTGGTCAAACAGGTTATTTCCGAGTCGACGGCACACAAGGTGGTGTCGATGATGGAGACGGTCGTAGCCGAAGGCGGCGGTGTTAACGCTTACGCCAAGGGCTTCCGTGTATGCGGCAAGTCGGGTACTTCCCAGAAGATCGATCAGAAAAATGAAGACGGCACCTATGACTATACCTCTTCGTTTATTGCTTTCGCCCCTGCCGACGATCCGCAGGTAATCATGTTGCTGTTGCTTGATGAGCCGCAAACGGTACCCTTCTACGGCAGCTATATCGTGGCTCCTATCGTCAGCACGCTCATGGAAGAGGTGTTGACCTATATGGATGTGGCGCCTCAATATACCGAGGATGAACTTAATCAGCAGGATATTTCGGTGCCTTCGGTGATCGGTGTGGACAGTGCAACGGCGCGGGCGAGCATTATCCGTCAAGGTTTAAAGGTGCGTGTTATCGGCGGTGACGGTGAGGTTCAAAAACAGATTCCCGCCGCCGGACAAAGCATTCCCTATACCGGCACGGTGCTGTTGTATACCAATGATAGTCAGCCCAATACGCAGATTGTTGTGCCCGACCTGATCGGACAAAGCGCAACCTATTGCAATACCGAACTGACCAACCGCGGATTAAATATTCGTATCGTCGGTCGCGATGTCTACCAGGCGGGCGTGCATGCCGTATCGCAAAATCCGGCAGCCGGCACGGAGGCAAGCGC
>CALBKB010000207.1 GCA_937892635.1 uncultured Clostridia bacterium | reverse complement strand
ATATACCCGTTCCCGCCACCCGCTCACCCTCGTCTATCGGGAAGAATGCCCCGATAAAAGCACCGCCCTCAAGCGCGAGGCGGCCATCAAAAAACTTTCTCGCAAACAAAAATGGGAACTGATCCAAAAAAATCCACTCGATTGAGTGGATTTTTTATATGGTGGCATTATAGTTATCCATTACCTGCCGCACCGCCTCGCGCAGGGCGCGATGGTTGGCGGCCGTCAGATGCGGGTCTTGTTCGAGGATGCGGTGGGCAGCGTCACGCGCCGCGATGAGCGTTTGCATGTCCTGCATCAGATCGGCAATGCGAAAACGCACCAAGCCGCTCTGCCGTTGCCCGAAAAATTCACCCGGCCCACGCAGTTTCAGATCCTCGCGGCTGATCTGAAATCCGTCGTTGGTTTGGGTCATCACCTGCAAACGCTCGCTGTCCGTATCGGACACCAAAATGCAGGTGCTTTCATGGCTGCCGCGCCCGACCCGTCCACGCAGCTGATGCAACTGGGCGAGCCCGAACCGCTCGGCATTTTCAATGACCATGACGGTGGCGTTGGGCACGTTGATGCCCACTTCGACCACCGTGGTCGATACCAGCACGTCCAATTCCCCCTGCGCAAAGGCGGTCAGCACCGCCTCTTTTTTCTTGGCGGGCATCTTGCCGTAGAGATAATCAATGCGCAGCCCCTTCAAAAAGACGTTGCGCAACTCCTCGCACAGCTCGCGGACGCTGACCAGTTCGCTGGTCGGGTCTTCCTCGGCACGGGCACAGATGACGTAGGCCTGCCGCCCGCCGGCTACCTGCTTTTTGACAAAGCCGTAGAGCCGCTCGCGTAAGGGCTTGCCCACCGCAAAGGTTTGAATGGGCTTGCGTCCCGACGGCATCTGATCGATCTGCGATACGTCCAGATCGGCATAGAGAATGAGCGCCAGCGTGCGGGGAATGGGCGTGGCCGACATGACCAGCACGTGTGGTTGCCGCCCCTTTTGGGTCAAGGCCTCGCGCTGGGCTACGCCGAAACGGTGCTGTTCGTCGGTGATCACCAGCGCCAGATTTCGGAAGAGGACGCGGTCGGTAATGAGGGCGTGGGTGCCGATGAGTAGGTCAATCTCGCCCTGCTTGAGCCTTTCCAGCAGAGCTTTTCGCTCCCGTTGCGCCGTCGATCCGGTCAGCAGGGCACAGCGTACCCCCAACGGCTCAAACAGGCGGGAGAGGGACTGATAATGCTGATGCGCCAGCACCTCGGTGGGAGCCATCAGCGCCGTCTGATACCCGTTTTTGACAATGTAATATAGGATAGCCGCCGCCACCGCCGTCTTGCCGCTGCCGACGTCGCCCTGAATGAGGCGATGCTGGGCGTAGGGCGTGGCGTAATCGGCCAAGCACTCGCCGATGACCCGCTCTTGGGCTTGGGTCAGCCGAAAACCGAGGGCGTTGTAAAAGGGTGTCATATCCACGTCGGTCAAGACAATATCGGTGCGGCAACGCTCGCCTTGTCTGATGCCGGCCAGTGCCAGCGAAAAGACGAGCAGCTCCTCGAAGGCCAACCGTTTGCGTGCCGCATCCAGCGCCGCTTGGTTGGCGGGGCGGTGAATATGCCGAAGTGCATAGCCGCGGGAACAAAGCCCCTGCTCGCGGCGCAGATCTTCGTCGATGACCTCGCCCAACCCCTCGATATCCGCCAGGGCATGGGCCACGGCGGTGCGTATCGCACTTTGCGGCAGCCCAACCGTAGTGGAATAGATGGGCAGCAGGCAGGCAATGGGCTTTTGATAATAGGGGTTGACCATCTCGTGCCGAAATTGCCCTGTCATTTTCCCGTAAAAGAGATAGGTTTCTCCGACTTTGAGGGCTTGCGCGGCAAAACGTCGGTTGAAAAAGACCAGATCAAATTGCCCGGTTTCATCGGCCGCCGTCGCCTTATACACCTCCATGCCCGGACGGATCCTGACGCCGCGGGCGGGGGTGATGACGGTGGCGATGACCGCTGCCGTTTGTTGGTAGAAGACTTCGGCCACCGGTTTGGGATCGGTCAGATCCAGATAGCGGCGGGGGAAGAAATGAAGCAGGTCATAGACGGACGAAAGGCCGAGCTTAGAAAAAAGCTCGGCGCGTTTGGGCCCTACGGATTTTAGATAACACAGATCGGTCTTACGATCCATCAGGCTTTGTGCCACTTGACGCCCTGCGGCGTATCTTCCAACACGATGCCGCGGGCCTTGAGGTCGTCGCGGATGCGGTCGGCGGTGGCAAAGTCACGGTTTTTGCGAGCCGTCTGCCGCTGCTCGATGAGCGCTTCGATCTCAGCGTCGAGCGAGAGCTCCTTAACGTTGAGCGGCCGATCCAGATCCAACGCCAGCACGCTGTCGCAATCGAGGATCAGATCATAGATCTTGCGGCTCTTGACCTCGTAACGGGCCATGTTCCAAACCACACCCAGGGCCTTGGGAATGTTCAGATCGTCAAATACCGCCTCGTCAAACTCCTTGCGGAAGTTGTCGATGACCTCGTCGCTCACCTCGCCGTCGGCGTCCTTATGACGGGCGGTGGTATTTTTCAGGTTCTCCAGCGATTTCTGGGCCGACTTCATACCCTCCCAGGTGAAATTGAGCTTGGAGCGGTAGTGGGCGTTGAGGCAGAAATAGCGGAAGGAGAGGGGATCGTAGCCCTCCTCAATCAGTTGGTCGATGGTGTAGGTGTTGCGCAGGGACTTGCTCATCTTACCGCCGTTGACCAGCATAAATTCGCTGTGCATCCAGTTATCGGCCGCCGGGTGCCCGAGCAGACCTTCCGACTGGGCGATCTCGTTTTCGTGGTGAATGGGAATATGATCCACGCCGCCGGTGTGGATGTCAAAGCGCTCGCCCAGATAGCGCAGACCCATGGCCGAGCATTCAATGTGCCAGCCGGGGAAGCCCATGCCCCAAGGCGAGGGCCACTGCATGATGTGGTTGGGCTCGGCCTTCTTCCACAGCGCAAAGTCGGCGGGATGGCGCTTTTCATCGTTGACCTCAACGCGTGCGCCTGCCTGCTGCTCCTCGAGGTTGAGGCGGGAGAGCTTGCCGTAGCCGGGGAAGGCGGCGATATCGTAATAGATGGCGTCGCTGGTTTCATATCCGTAGCCCTTGTCGATGAGCCCCTGCACGAAGTCGATCATTTGGGGGATGTTATCGGTGGCGCGGGGGATGAATTCGGGCTTGGAGATGTTGAGCCGATCCAGATCCTTCATAAAAATCTCGGTGTAGAAGGCGGCGATCTCCATAGGGTCCTTTTTCTGCTCGCGCGAGGCTTTGGCCATTTTATCCTCGCCCTCGTCACCGTCACTGGTCAGATGCCCCACGTCGGTAATGTTCATGCAATGGCGCAGGTTGTAGCCGGCGCGCTTGAGGGTGCGGCGCAGCTGATCCATAAAGATATAGGTGCGCAGGTTGCCGATATGGGCAAAGTTGTAAACCGTCGGACCGCAGGAATAGATGGATACCTCGCCATCAACGAGAGTGCGCAGCTCTTCCTTCTTGCGGGACATGGTGTTGTAGATGATCATGGTTATTTCTCCTGTTCGAGTTGTTGAATACGATGCTCCAGGCGGCAGATCTGCTGGATGACCGGATCGGGCATGTGAATCTGATCGGTCTTGGCGTCGATACGCTTGCCGTCCATCTTCACGATCTTGGCGGGAATCCCCACCGCCGTACAGTTGGGCGGGATCTCGGAAAGCACCACCGAGTTGGCGGCAATCTTGGAATTATCCCCCACCGTAAAGGGACCCAGCACCTTGGCGCCGGCGCCCACCATCACGTTCTTGCCCAGCGTCGGATGGCGCTTACCCTTATCCTTACCGGTACCGCCCAGCGTTACTCCCTGATAGAGGACACAGCCCTCGTCGATCACGGCCGTTTCGCCGATGACCACGCCCATGCCGTGGTCGATAAAGACGCCGCGGGCGATTTGGGCGGCGGGATGGATCTCGATGCCCGTTTTGCGGCGGGCGTGTTGCGAGGCCCAGCGGGCGATGAAATAATGTTTGTGCTGCCACATCCAATGGGCGAATCGGTACCATTGCAGGGCGTGCAGCCCCGAGTAGAGGAAAAAGATCTCGGCACTGCTGCGCGCCGCCGGGTCGTTAGCCTTGACGGCGGCAATATCTTTTTTTAACTGTTCAAACATAACGTACTCCAAAAAATAAAAACACCTCCGTAGCCCTAAGGCTACGGAGGCGAAAATTTCGCGGTTCCACTCCGATTTATTGCTCGTTGTTCACCGATAACGGGGTGAGCCGGTCGGCATTACCCGACGCTAAGGGCGGCCGCACAACGCCACGCTTGCCGAAGATGCTTTCAGCCTATCGACATCTTCTCTCTGCTGCAAGGAGGAAGCGTATTTTACCGCTTACTACATTATACCAAATAAATGGGAATTTGTAAACATTAAGATTGGGTGGCGTTAAAATAATTTTTCAGATACAGTCCGCCCGATATCACCGTCATCACCGTGGCTGCCACCGTCAGGCTTTGGGCGATCCACAGATAGGGGGTGGCGATGAAGAAGAAATAGCCGCCGATGGCCACCATCTGCAACACCGTTTTGATCTTGCCCGCCCAATCGGCGGCAATGACCACGCCGTTTTTGGCGGCCATCATGCGCAGAGAGGCTACCGCAAACTCGCGAAGCAGGGTCACGGCCAAATTGATCAGCAGCACCACACCGCCTTGGTCGGCGTCAACAAAGAGAAAACCGAGCAGGGCAAAGGCGGTGAGGATCTTGTCGGCGATCGGGTCGATAAACTTACCGAAATCACTGACCAGATTTTTGCGCCGCGCGATCTGGCCGTCGAGCGTGTCGGTCAGCGCGGCAATCAGAAAGAGAAGTCCGGGTCCCAGAATAAAGGCCAAACGATGGGTCGTCGGGTCAATGACCACCAACAGCACCAGCACCACAATGGCCAGCAGGGCACGGATTACCGATAGGATATTGGGAAGGTTTTTCATGTGTCAAGTTCTCCGATCAAGTCATAGTCGAGCGCTGCGGTGATACGAACCCTCACCCGATCGCCCGCCTCAAGGTCGTTGGCGTGGAAGAAGATTTTGCCGTCGATATCGGGCGCGTCGCCCTTGGTTCGACCGACAAAGCACTCGCTTTCTTCATCATATTCTTCCACCAGCACGTCCAGTACCGCGCCGATCTTTTCCTCTAATTTTTCAGCCGAAATGCGTTGTTGCAGCTGCATGATCACGTCCAACCGCCGCGCCTTTTCCTCTTCGTCGATCTGGTTGGGCAATGCGGCGGCAGGCGTGCCCTCTTCGGGCGAATAGGCAAAGACGCCCAGCTTGTCAAAGCGAGCCGTCTTAACAAAACGGCAGAGGGTCTCAAACTGCTCCTGCGTCTCGCCGGGGAAACCGACGATGAGCGTGGTGCGCAGTGTCACGTCGGGCAGATAGGTGCGGATGCGCTCGATGAGCGCGATCAGGCTCTCATAATCGCCCGGACGGTTCATGGCTTTGAGAATGCCGCCGTCGGCGTGTTGAATGGGGATGTCCAGATAGGGCAGGATCTTCGGCTGGTTTTGCATGGTTTGCAGCAGGGCGTCGTCGATCTTGTCGGGGTAGCAATAGAGCATACGCACCCACTCCAAGCCTTCGATCCGGCAGAGTTTTTCAAGCAGTTCGGGCAGCTCGCGCCGTCCGCGGTCAACGCCGTAGGCGGTGGTGTCCTGCGCTACCACGATCAGTTCCTTGGCCCCGTTTTCCACCAGGGCGCGCGCCTGTTCCAGCAACGGCTCCTGCTCGATCGAGCGCAGCGGGCCGCGAATGAGGGGGATGGCGCAGTAGGTGCAGCGGTTGTTACAGCCTTCGGCAATTTTCAGATAGGCGGTGTAGGGAGGTGTCGATACCAGACGCGGCCCGAAATAGGGGGGATCGTTCTCGCCGTCAAAGACGCAACAGCCCTTGCCGCGCAGCACGGCGTTGAGGGTGTCAACGATATGGCACTGGCTGGTCGTGCCCAAGAAGGCATCCACCTCGGGGAAGGCGGCGGCGATTTCGTCCTGATACCGCTGGGACAGGCAGCCGGTTACCACAATGGCGCGTATACCGCCCGCTTCTTTGAGGGCGATGGCGGCCAGGATCTGTTCGATGGCCTCTTTTTTGGCCGACTCGATAAAGCCGCAGGTGTTGATAATGACGGCATCGGCCTGCTCGGGGTCGCTGACAAGGGCGAAATCGGCCTGAGCCAAGGCGCCGAGCATCGTTTCGCTATCCACTAAATTTTTGGGGCAGCCCAGGGAAATCAGGCAAACGTTATTCATCAAAGTCCTCCGGTTGACAATCGGCGAATCGGCTCAGCGCCGTGCGAATATCGCCGTAAACAAAGCCTTTGCGCATGAGTTTTTGTATGATCTTGGCACGTTCTTTGCGGTCGCTGAGTTTTTCGGGCGGGAAGCCCTGCAAATAGCCGATCAGGGTGGGAATGCTGTCGGCTTGATACTCGTCCAGCGCCGCATCAATATCCTCACGGGCAAAGCCTTTTTGCAGCAGCGCCTGGCGCACCCGCAACAGACCGTAACCCTTGGTTTGAAAATAGTGCCGCACAAAACGGGGCAACAGCCGCGCATCGTCGATAAACCCTTTTTCGATGCAGTAGGCCACGGCAGCCGCCGCGTCGCACGGGTCAATGCCTCGGGTGATCAATTTATCCGAGAGCATTTTCTCCGAGCAGTCGCCGTGCGAGAGGATATCCAGCGCGCGGTGACGGGCGTAGCGGGTGTTTTGCGCCCGCGTCAGAGAAGAAAGGGCAGCGGCATCCAGCACGCTGCCCTTTTGAATATGATGCTCATACAGCAAATCGGGGTAGACCGACAGAGCAAATTCTCCGTCTAAAAACAGATAGATCAGGCCCCGCTTGCCCTCTTTGAGATCGGTTACCGTCATTATTCAAAATCGTCGGCCGAAATGACCACGTTAGGAGTCTTGTCCTCCTTGACGGGGGCGGCAGGTGCGGCGGGCGGCGCGTCGAGAGTAGGCTTGTTCTTACCCTTGAAGGCACCCTGCGCCTCACGCTCGGCTTCAACGGCGGCCATGATCTTGGCGGCGATTTCCTCGGAGAGTTTATGGTCGCTGGCCAGCGTCAATTTGACATTGTCACGCCCCTGGCCCAAGCGCTCGCCGTTGTAGGAGAACCAAGAGCCCGATTTATCAATAATATCGTACTTCACACCCAGATCGACGATCTCACCCTCACGGGAGATGCCGGTGCCGAACATGATATCGAATTCGGCTTCACGGAAGGGCGGCGCCACCTTGTTTTTCACGACCTTGACCCGCACGTGGTTGCCCACCACCTGACCCTGCACCTTCAACGATTCGGTGCGGCGTACGTCCATACGAATGGTGGCAAAGAATTTCAGCGCGCGCCCGCCGGTGGTCACTTCGGGCGAGCCGTACATAACGCCCACCTTTTCACGCAGCTGGTTGATGAAAATGGCAATGCAGCCGGCACGGGATACTACGCCCGACAGTTTGCGAAGGGCTTGCGACATCAGACGGGCATGCAGACCCACGTGCGAATCGCCCATTTCGCCCTCAATCTCGGCCTTGGGCACCAAGGCGGCTACCGAGTCGACAACCAGAATATCAATGGCGCCGCTTCGCACCAATTCATCGGCAATCTCCAATGCCTGCTCGCCGTCGTCGGGCTGGGCGACCAGCAATTCGTCCACATCAACGCCCAAATTCTGAGCGTAGGCAGGGTCGAGCGCATGTTCGGCGTCGATAAATGCGGCTGTGCCGCCTGCCTTTTGCACCTGCGCCACGGCATGCAGCGCCACCGTGGTCTTACCCGAAGACTCGGGACCGTAAACTTCAATAATGCGACCCTTGGGATAGCCGCCGCAACCAAGCGCCAGATCCAGCGAAAGGGAACCGGTCGGCACGTGCTCAATGGTCAGCGCACTCTGCGAGCCCAGCTTCATGATCGAGCCCTTGCCGAACTTCTTTTCAATGGTGGACATGGCCGTTTCCAATGCTTTGTTTTTATTATCCATGATGTGGCAACTCCGTTCTTTTGATCTGCCTTTATTATACTATAATTACCCCCTAATTACAATAGAAAAATGCCGCTAAAAGCGGCATTTGTCGAAATTTTACGGGGTTTGGGATATGACTTTTTTCCTTGTCATATACGGGATGTGCCGCCCCTGCTTGGTAACGCGGGTGGCGGTGCCGACCAAAGCCAGCATGTGACGGTCGCGGTCGGAATCGGAAAAGCCGATGGAATGTTTCTTGTCGATGGTCAGCCCCTGCGTTTGGCAATAGGCGCCGATGCGGCGCACCTTTTCGTAGCCGGCGCAGTTTTTGCCGTCGGGCAACGGCGAGGGGCGCCCATCCTTTCTCGTGCGCAGGCGCGAGCCGATCAGCCCGTCGCACAGACAGCGGGTGAGCGAGGGGCGCAGATAGAGCTCGGGCGAGGCCGAGACCAGTAACACGTGGTAGCCGTCGGCCTTGGCCTGCAAGAGCGCTTCCCAACTCTTGGGAATGCGCCGTTTCATGAGCACGCCGTCAAAAAATTCGTCCCGATCTTGCTCGGATAACGACGCCAGGGGTGAATAGAAGAGGGCCTTACACCACTCGATGGGGAGCAGGTGCAAAAGGGTCAACACAATGGCGAGGGCCAACAGCGGCAAGGTCAGCAGATAGACGGGATGGCGCTTGACCCCAAACCGATATAGGGAGAACAAACTGTCCCCCCGAAATAAGGTGTTATCAATGTCAAATAGAGCAAATTTCGTCTTCATGCCTCTATTATAGAGGATTTTTGGCTTGGCATCAAGGTTTTTTTGCCTGCGCCACAAAATAGGTGATCACGGGGAAGATAAGCACGAAGGGCGCCATGATAAAGGGATACAGGCGCATCATAGCGAACATTTCCTCGGTGGTGGAAAAGAGCATCAGACTCAGCGCCAACGTCAGCGAGGCCATCGGCGCGGCCAGCGTGCGCGGATGCTTCTGATGCAGGGCGCGGGCGGTGGCACGGCAGGCGAAGATGATGCAGACGATACCCTTGACGAGCATGGCCAAAACGAAATGAATGGAGAGCAACACCTCGATGCGCTGGAAAAAGGGGGTCACGTCCAGCACCGACAGGGTCATGTAATAGGGGTAGTTGAGTTTTTCCATACTCGCCCCGCCCAGCACGCCGGCCGTGCACAGATAGACCAGCGTGATCAGCACCCCCGAAACGCCAAGCCCCCAGAGCAAGGGTTTGGCAACGCGTCCCGACTTGGAACGAAACAGGAAGGGGGTGATCAGCACCACCTGACAAAAGGGAAAGAGCATCAGCGACAGCCCCGCGGTGGCAAACTCGCCCACCGATCGGTCAAACAGGGGCGTTACCGCCGAAAGATCCAGCTTGACCAGACAAAGTCCCAAACTCAGCAGTAAAATGGCGGCGGCGGCAGGGAAAAGCAAACGGGAGAGCCGCGCCGCCGCGGCCAGCCGAACCCGCGCGCCCAAGGTGCATGCGATCAAGAAGAGAATGGAAAAGACGGCGGCCACCTGCTGATTTTCTCCGGTGAAGGAGATAAAACGGGTCAGGTAACTGGTCAAAACCGCACCGGTAAAGAGAGCAAACAGAGCATAAATGCCACACAGGATGCGGGCCAAGGTCTTGCCGTAAAGCACAACCATCAGCTGCCCCAGGCTCTTATCGGGATAACGGCGCCGCACCCGAACCAGCATCAGATACAGCGGCAGCGCCAGCAGTGCACCGATGGGCACGGCCAAAAAGGAGGAGGTGCCGATATATTCGCTCATCCCCAGCATCAGCGTGGTGGCGGTGGTGGTGAGAAAGATCAGGGCAAACAGAGAGAGATTTGAGATTTTTTCTTTCATGAAAACAACCTCGCCAACGAAAAATCTTTGAGAAACCATACCGACATCCCCGCCAGCACGACGGCGGCCAGAAAGATGCCGAAATAGAGAAAGGCGTTAACCCGCCCGCGCACCGTCCGCCAATCAACGGCGGCCAACACGGCAAAAAGAACCACATAGATCAGTTTATACATTACTGCGCCTGCCCATAGTCGTAAATATAGATCTCCGGCTCAAAGGTAACCGGAATGTCCTTTACCGACCGCCGCGAAAAATGGTGGGGATCGGCCTTGTAGATGGCATTGTTGAGCCCTAAAAAGTCGCAATCAAGCGTCCGGGAAAGGGTGAGCAGATCCTGCGCCTGCTCGGTCAGATTTTGCGCCAGCGCCTGCACCGGATTTTCGCCCTGCGGCAGATATCCTTGATCCAGCACGCCCTGAATCCGGAAGGAGCACCGACAGCCGCCGTCGCGGTAGGACAACTGCCCCGAGGTGCGGCTGGTGCGCATGGTCACCTTGCCGATGGAGAGCAGGGCTGACCCTACCGATTCGACCAACAGATTGTATAGTTGCGTCTGGTTGGTCGAGAGGGAGTCAAGGTAACGGTAGTTTTCAATGATGGCGCTGCCCAAAAGCACCGGCTCCCCCTCTTCCACCTGCAACAGCGGCAAGAGCGCACAGCCGCTATGGCTCTCCAACCGATTATAGAGTTGATAGACGGGCAGGGCGACGCCGATGCCGCGGTCGGCGTTGTTTTCGAGCATGCTGCGCAGCCCGAAGGCGGTGATCTTATAGGGGTCGAGCTTGGCCGAAAGCAGATCCTTGGCCGAGCCCACGCTCACCAGCAGCGGCACCGAAATGCGCACCGCCTGCGAGGACATGATCCAGGTCACCGCCATCTCCAGCCCGTCCCGACAGAGTTCTTCCGAAAGGACAATGATGGAGGTGTGCTCCCAGTATAAGGGCTTGCCCATATGCCGTTCAAGCGCCTTTTGCGCCTCGGCAATATCGGAGCCGCCGGCCGAGAACTGCAAAGAGTCCCCCGCCGATTCGGCGCTGCCTGAGGAAACGTCGGCCACCTCAACCGTCAGTTCCAGCCCCTCGTCGGTGCGGTCAAGGGCGGCGCCGGCCACGATGGCGTAGTTCTCGATCTCGCGCGAACAGCCGCCCAGCGTCAGCAGTAGGACCAGCAGCACCGGCAGGACTTTAATCCTCGTCATAGTCGCGCCCTCCCGTCAGCGTGCGCTGCGGCAATTTGGTCCAAGGCAGACGAAGCAGCGTATCCCGCAAGGCCCCCGTCTTGTCGGGGAAGAGATAGTCGGAGAAGGGGAGCCCGAAGGAATCGGTCACGCACAGCCATAGGGTGATGCCGCAGATGCCGAAGATAACGGCGTAGATGCCGCCGATGGTGGCGGCAAAGAGCAGGCCGTAGCGGAAAAAGATGGAGACCGATTTGAGTTGCGGATTGATCAGCCCCGCAATGCCCGTCAGCGCCGTCACGATCACCAGCGGTGCCGACACCAGCCGCGCCGACACGCTCGCCTCGCCCAAAATGAGGGCGCCGACGATGGAGAGGGATTGCCCCAGCGTGGGCGACATGCGATAGGAGGCGTCGCGCAATACGTCAAAGGCTACCAGAAGCAAGAGGGTTTCCAAAATCAGCGGAAAGGGCACGCCCGAGCGTGCCGTAGCGATTGAAATGAGCAGCTGGGTGGGCAGGATCTCCTGATGATAGAGCACCAGCGCCACGTACAGCGCGGGCACGCTCACCGACAGATAAAAACAGACAAACCGCAACACCCGCGCAAAGGAGGCGACCAGATAGTTTTGGTAATAGTCGTCGGGGCTATGGAAATATTCGATAAAGAAAAAGGGCACCGTCAGCATCATGGGGCTGCCGTCGAGTAAAAGCCCCACCCGTCCTTCCAACAGCTTGGAGGCGGCGGTATCGGGACGCTCGGTCAGTGCCGCGGTGCGAAAAGGGGAAAAGGGGTTGTCCTTGAGCCGCTCGGCCAAGGCGGCCATGTCCATGGCGTCACTGCTTTTGAGCTTGTCCAGCCGCTTTTCCAGTTCCCGCACCACCCGCTCATCGGCCACCCCCTCGATATAGCATAGGCAGGCCGCCTGCTTGGTCACCTGCTCTATGGTGAACATTTTCAGGCGCAGGGCGGGGGATTTGAGGCGGCGGCGCAGCAGCGCGATGTTGAACATGATCGGTTCGATAAATCCTTCGCGCGGACCGCGTGAGGCCTTTTCGTTGACCGGCTCGGTTACGGAGCGGAATAAAAAGCCCTTAGCCGAAATGACCAGCGCGCCCGATTCGCCGTCGCACAGCAGCAGACAGTCGCCCGAATTGAGGGCAAAAATCTGTTCGGACAGTTGCTCTTTTTCGCTGACCTCGCCGGCGTTGATGTAATGCGCCAACAGCAGATGCCGCGCCCGTGAGGCGCGGGAGAGGTCGGCTTGCAGACAGGGACGGATGATGTTCTCGCTGACGAAATCGATGTTGATCATGCCGTCAAAATACAGCACCGCACAGGCGACGCCCTGAAGCGGCGCCGGCACGATAAAGCGGCGGATGCGCAGGGTGGGGTCGTCCCCCATCGCCTGCGTGATGCGCGTAATGTTGTCTTCCAGTTTCACGGTAAACTCACCTTCTTTTGCCTTAGTATGTACCCGAAAGCAGGAAAAATACAAAAAAAGACAGCGCGGCGCTCAGGCCGGCCGCCAACAGGCGTCCCCACAGATAGGGGCGTATGGGCACCGCCGCTGCCTTGGCAAAGAGCATGGTTTGGGCCGTCACCGAAATCCCGCCAAAAGCGGTCAGTCCGGCGCACAGCGCCGCCGCCACCGCCGAGGGCATCGACAGTTGCGTCACGCCGCTTGTCATTTCAATCAGCCCCAGCACCAAGGCGGTAAGCGCCTCGGGCAGAGGTGGCAGCAACCCCGCCAGCACCGAGGAAACCGACGAAAAAAAGACGATGAGTGCACAGACCGAAAAGAGAGTGCGCGCCGCCTGCCCCACCGCCGTGAGCAGGGTGGGGAAAAGGGGCGGCAGCTCATCGCCGACGGGGGTGTATCGTTGCGTCGGCTCACCCGCAAGGGCGCGGCGGCAAAGCAGGGCGTTGACCAGCAGGGAGCACAGGAGCGACAGTCCCCACAGCACAAGCCCCAAACTCGCCTTACCGAACAGACGCTGACCGATCAGCGCGCCCAAAAAGGCGGGCGAGGCACCGGCGCACAGCGGCAGGGCGTAGGCGGCCTGTTTGACCGAGAGCCGACGCTCACGGCGAGCGGCGCAGATTTCCCGCGCCCCGACGGGAAAGCCGCAGACCAGCCCCAGCAGCAGGCAGGGCATGACCGACGGCGGCAGATGCAGGTATCGCAACAGCGCACCGCCGCGGCGGCTGAGCCCATCGAACAGGCGCAGACGTCGGATCAGTTCGGCGGCACACAAGAACAAAAACAGCGAGGGCACCACGGCGCTCAGACAGAGGTTGACCCCCTCGCTCACGGCGGCGGCAAACCGTTCGGGTAACGCCAGCAGGGCGGCGACGAAGGCCATGACGAGAAAAACGGTGAGTGCTTTTTTGAGCATTTCTTATCCTTCCTTTCTGCTAACAATCTATTCCCAAGCATAGACTTTTAGAAAAGGAGGCGACCATCGGTGAAAAAACGAAAATTCCTGCCCGATCTGACGCCGAGCATCGTGGGCAACGAGCCGCTGATTGAGATGCACGGCTCGGAGTACATGATCATTGACGGCTGTCGCGGCGTACTTATTTATGACGAATGTTTGGTTAAACTTGCCCTTAAAAAAACGGTGCTGACGGTCAGCGGCACGGCTCTTGAACTCAACCATTTGACCCCGACCTGCGCTTCGGTTGCCGGTCATATCCAAACGGTCACCTTCGGAGAATGATATGAAACTGTTTCGGTATCTGCGCGGCAGTGTGCGTCTGTCGGTGACGGGCGATTTTGCCGAGCGTTTTTATAATCTGTTGTTGCAAGAGGGACTGCATCCCTACGATCTGAGCCGTCTGGAGGACGGATCGCTGGCGCTGACGCTGCCGGCCCGCCAGGTTAAGCGTATTCGCCGCGCCCGCCGTATCACGGGGGTGCGGGTGCATATCCTGTCCAAGCAGGGGTTGCCCGATCGGCTGTGGCATTATCGCAAGCGATGGGGTCTGCTCGTCGGCGCGCTCCTTTGCGCAGCGGCGGTGTTTATTATGTCGGGCTTCGTGTGGAGTATTCGGTTTGAGGGTGAGGTCAAGGATGAAGCGGCTCTGCTGGCGGCGCTGGACGAGGCGGGGCTGCGCGAGGGGTGTTGGCGGCGAGGGGTGGATGCCGACGCCGTTGAATTGCACATGTTGGGCAGCGATCTGGGGCTGAGCTTTGTGTCGGTCGTCTTCAAGGGCAACGTCGCGTGGGTACAGATCGTATACGCCACGCCCAAGCCCGAGATCCAGTCGACCGACCCCTGCCATCTGGTGGCGGCGCAGGACGGGGTCATCACCTATATGATGGTCGAGGAAGGGGTGCCGATGGTCAGCCCCGGCGATGCGGTGTGCGCGGGCGAATTGCTGGTGTCGGGTGTGTTTGAATCGGAAACGGCAGGGGGGCGTCCGGTTCATGCGGCGGGACGCATTTATGCCCGCACGGCGCAGACGATACGGGTGGAGATACCCTATCAAACAACGATCACCCGCCGTACCGGCGAGCATCGGCGCAACTTCACGGTGCATATCTTTAATTTTTCAATAAATTTGTATTTTGGGGGTGGAATTCCGTATGCTATCTATGATAAGATAGATACAACGACACAGGCGCGTATCGGCTCGTTTCTTCTGCCCCTTTCGCTGACCGCTCACACCTATTACCAAAAGGAAGAATGCACCCTCACCGTCACCCCCGAACAGGCGCAGGCGGCGGCCGAGGAGATGCTGGAACTGAGGGAACAACAAGAGTTTTTTGCCAGTGACTATATCACCACGGCCAAGAGCGTCACCCACGAGCAGGGACGATGCCTGGCGGTGGGTGAGTATGTGCGTGAGTGCGATATTGCCCTGTCGGTGCCTATCGAATGAAAGGAAGTTTGTTTGTTGGAACAAAGTATCACCGTCAGCGCCGCCCACGCCGCCGAGATCTTCGGTGCGGGCGATGCCAATATAAAAAAGATCGAGGCTCGCTTCGGCGTCACCGTCGTCAACCGCGGGGAGGAGCTGAAGGTCACGGGCACGCCTGCCGCCGTCGAGGCGGCCATGAAGGCCATTCGTGCCCTCACCGTCATGGCCGATAAGGGGCAGATCGAAGCCCAGCAGGTTAATTATGTGACCGATATGGTGGCCGATAAGGTCGACGGGTATCTGAAATTTTTGGACAGCGATTGCATCTTCATCACCGCATCGGGCAAGCCGGTCAAAGCCAAAACGCAGGGGCAACAGGAATATGTCGATGCCAT
>CALBKB010000206.1 GCA_937892635.1 uncultured Clostridia bacterium | reverse complement strand
AGATGCACGGCGGCGTTGGCGACCATGGCGCCGATGGCACCCAGACCGATGACGCCCAGCGTCTTACCCGCCAATTCGGGCCCGGCAAAGGCACCCTTGCCTTTCTCAACCAACTTGGCAACGCCCGTCTGGCCGTCGAGGGTCTTGGCCCATTCGATGCCGCCCACCACGTCGCGGGAAGCGAGGAACAGACCGGCCAGCACCAGTTCTTTAACGGCGTTGGCGTTAGCACCGGGGGTATTGAAGACGACAATGCCCTTGGCGGCGCAATCGTCAACGGGGATGTTGTTGACACCGGCACCGGCACGAGCAATGGCCAGCAGCGAATCGGGGAAGGCGACCTCATGCAGGGCGGCCGAGCGGACCATAATGCCGTCGTAGTCCTCCATGGTTTCGTCGTAGGTGAAGGCGTCGGGAGCAAAGCGGTTCAGGCCGTTTTGCGAAATCTTGTTATACAGACGGATCTTATACATGATGGCTATCCTCACTTATTTGCTTTTTCAAATTCCTTCATGAAATCAACCAGTTTCTGCACGCCCTCAATATCCATGGCGTTGTAGATGCTGGCGCGCATACCGCCGACCGAGCGGTGGCCCTTGAGGTTGACCAAACCGGCTGCGGTGGCCTGCTTGACGAAGGCGGCGTCGAGATCGGCGTTGCCGGTCACGAAGGGCACGTTCATGATCGAACGATCCTCGCCCATAACGGTGGCGTTAAAGAGGGTCGAGGCATCGAGATAATCGTAGAGAAGCTTGGCTTTGGCATAGTTTCTCTCAGCCATGGCCGACAGACCGCCCAATTTCTTGACCCACTCGAGCACGCACATGCAAACGTAAATGGCGTAGGTCGGCGGGGTGTTGTACATCGAACCGTTCTTGACGTGAATATCATACTGGAACATGGTCGGCGTGCAGTCCTGACAGTAGCCCAACAGATCCTCGCGCACGATGACCACGGTCAGACCAGCGGGGCCCATATTCTTTTGGGCGCCGGCAAAGATCAAACCGTACTTGCTCACGTCAACCGGCTCGGAGAGAATGCAGGAAGACAGGTCGGCCACCAGAGGTACGTTGCCCGTTTGAGGCAGATTGGCAAAGCGGGTACCGTAGATGGTGTTGTTCTGGCAGATGTAGAAATAGTCGGCATCGGGGGAGAATGTGGCGGGATCCAGTTTGGGGATATAGGAGAAGGTTTTATCCTCGCTCGATCCGACGACGTTCATGGTGCCGTATTTTTTACCTTCCGAGCAGGCTTTCTTGGCCCAGGCGCCCGTGAGCACAATATCGGCTTTCTTGCTGTTGCGCAGCAGGTTCAGCGGGATCATGGCAAACTGCGAAGAAGCACCACCCTGCAAGAAGAGAACCTTGTAGTTCTCAGGAATTCCCATCAGTTCGCGCAGAAGGCTTTCAGCATGGTCAATAATCTCCTGATAGGCCGATGAGCGGTGGCTCATCTCCATAACGGACATGCCGGCACTGCCGTAGTTGGTCATCTCAGCCGCACAGCGTTCGAGTACCTCCAAGGGCATGGCCGACGGACCGGCTGAAAAATTATACACTCTATTCATATATGTACCTCCCGAATATAAAAGAATTACTTATCATTATACGCCCCAATTTTCGACAAGTCAATATGTTTTAGCGCTTTATCGGGATAAATTATCGGGTTTTTACGCGAATCAGCAGCACGGTGCGGTCATCGTCGCCAACGGCACCCCGGTTCAGGCAGAGATGGCACAGATCGAAGGTCAGCTGAAAAATAAACTGCTGGAAATCCGCAGATAAGCAAACAAGCAACAGGGGCAAATCCAATGGATTTGCCCCTGTTTTT
>CALBKB010000205.1 GCA_937892635.1 uncultured Clostridia bacterium | reverse complement strand
ATGCGCCGCAACGATCGCGCACCGTCACGATCGACGGTCAGTTGGCTGCCGCCCTCTATTGGTTTGATTGCTCTTATCTGGAAAAACGGATCGCCTATCTCTATGCGGTTGCCACCGCCAAGGCATACCGACGGCAGGGCTTATGCCATCGCTTGATGAACGATACCCACCGGCATCTCCGAGAGCAGGGGTATGCGGGTGCGATTTTGGTGCCGGGAAGCAAAGCCTTGTTCGATTTGTATGGGGGCATGGGATATCGCGTCTGTTCGGATGTGGCATCCATTTCCTGCTCAGGCGAGGGGCGAGTCGACTGTCGCACCATCGACAAGGGCGAGTATGCTGTTCTTCGTCGCACGATGCTGCCGCCTGGCGGCGTGGTGCAGGAAGGGGAGAATCTCGATTTTTTGGAACGGCAGGCGCAGTTTTATGTCGGTCCTGATTTTCTGTTGGCGGCACGGCGCGAAGGAGAGCACTTGCACGGATTGGAATTGCTGGGCAATACCTCGGCCGCCGCGGCCATCGTTTCTACCCTCGGCTGTCAAAGCGGCCAATTCCGCACCCCCGGTCATGATCGGCCGTTTGCCATGTATTATTCGTTGGGCGACGAGTGCGCGCCGACCTATTTTGGCTTTGCCTTTGATTAAAAAAGAAGGACTCGCATGAGTCCTTCTTTTTTTGGTGGAGATGAGGGGAGTTGAACCCCTGTCCGAAGATAAGTCCGTGCAACTTTCTACGAGCGTAGCGATCGTTTTAGGATTCCCCCGGCGCGTCCGCCCAATCGCGGGCTGGCGGCTTCGGTAGATTCATGTGTCCTGCTATGCGCAAATCTTAGCATAGTCATGTTCGCCACTGCATCACGCCCTGTTCCGCGCCGTGGCACTCGCGGGCAGGACGGCCGCCTATGTTAGGCAGCGACTGCTAAATTATTGTTAGCGTTTAAATTTAAAATTGCGGCTGATTAAGGAGATTCCGCCTCTCCGCTCGCTTATCGCAGTTCGTCGTCCCCGTCGAAACCGTTACATCCCCATGTTAACGATTGCGGTCTTTGATGGCGCGGTCCATTTCACGGGCAGCATCACGCTTTTGGATGTCGGCGCGCTTGTCATACAGCTTTTTGCCTTTGCACAGTCCCAACGACATTTTGACCAACGACCCTTTGAAATAGAGGGAAAGGGGGATGAGGGTGAGGCCTTCTTGCTTGATGGTGCCGTAGAGTTTGAGGATTTCCTTTTTGTGCATGAGCAGTTTGCGCTGGCGAAGCGGGTCTTTGTTGAATATGTTGCCCTGCTCATAGGGGCTGATATGCATATGGTTGACAAACAGTTCACCGGCATGAATGTTGCAATAGGAATCTTTGAGATTGACGCGACCCGCGCGGATGGATTTGACCTCGGTGCCCGACAGTTCAATTCCCGTTTCGTAGGTTTCCAGCACGAAATATTCGTGGCGGACAACACGATTTTCTGCAATTGTCTTAGTGTTCGTCGGCATATCCATCCCTCCCGTGAAGGCTATTATAGCACATCGGCCGTTGCTTTGCAATAAAACCTTGTCGAAATGCTAATTGTGAACAAATTGTTTATAAATTGTTAACACAACCTATAAATGGGTTATAGTATGATAAGAATAAGAAAGAAGGTGTTTTTATGGCAGACATTAAAATTATGATTGTAGATGATGATGAAAACATCAGTGAATTGTTGCGACTGTATTTGGAAAAGGACGGATATACCGTTGCCATTGCCCAAGACGGTGAGGTGGCTTTGCGGGAGTTTGACGTCTTTGCGCCGGATATGATGCTGTTGGATATCATGATGCCGAAGGTGGATGGCTATAAGGTATTGGAAGAAGTGCGCAAAAAGAGTCAGATTCCGGTGATTATGATTACGGCGCGCGGTGAGAGCTTTGATAAATTGCAGAGCTTCGAGCTGGGAGTCGACGATTATATTGTCAAGCCGTTTGATGCCAAGGAAGTGTTGGCTCGTGTTAAGGCCGTGTTGCGGCGTATGGGCAATACGGTTGAGGAGAAGACGCGCATTGAGTACAACAACCTGGTCATCGATAAGGTGTCCTATGAGGCTAAGATCAACGGAGAAACGGTGAGTATGCCGCCCAAGGAGTTGGAGTTATTGTTCCATTTGGCATCCAATCCCAACAAGGTGTATACCCGTGATCAGTTGTTGGACGAGGTATGGGGCTTTGAGTATTACGGCGATTCCCGTACGGTTGACGTTCACATCAAACGCCTGCGCGAAAAACTGGATGCGGCACAGGAAGAAAGTTGGAGCCTGAAAACGGTTTGGGGCGTCGGGTACAAGTTTGAGGTCAAATAAAAGATATGTTCAAAAGTATCTTTTTTAAGTACTTTATGGTGACGGTCGTGTTGGTCTGTCTGTGTTTTACCATGCTTGGTGCGGTTTTGCTGATCATGACGGCCAATTACACCATACAAGAACAGCAAAATCAGCTGATGCATGCGGCGCAGAACCTGTCCAATCTCACAGCGTCGATGGAAATTTCGCCCATTGAGTTGTATAGTCAGTTGGACGGTAGTGAGGAAAACAAACGGGTCTTTGCCAATTACGAGAACATTGTAAGCATCTTTTCCGAAAGCGGTACGCGAGATGTGATTATCGTCAATGCATCGGGGGATATCGGTCTTTGGTTTACCGATACCGACGATATTCGGCTCAATCGTCGTCCCATTCCCATTGGCGTAATTGATCAGCTGAAACAGACGGGTATCTATAATTCGACCGGAACGATGAATGGGCTGTTCGCCGAGAGTCGGTATACGGTGGGCGTGCCCATGGTTTCGGAACGGCGTACCGCCGGTGACAACATGGTTAGTTACATTTCCGGATACGTCTTTGTGTGTTCGCCTGCCGAATCGTTGACCTCGATATTATCGGTCATCACCCAGTTTTATTTTATCGCTGTTGGCGTTGTGCTGATTGTGTCTTTGCTGTTTGTGTATGTGGGGACAAAGGCGCAGGCGCGTCCGATGCGTGAAATCAAAATGGCTTTGGAGAGTTTTTCAAAAGGTGACTTTTCCAGCCGAGTACGGGTCAAGGGTAACGATGAAACGGCGCAGTTGTGTGCATCGTTTAATGAAATGGCCGATACTCTTGAGCAGGTAGAAAGCAGTCGTCGCAGTTTTATGGCCAACATTTCCCATGACTTAAAAACGCCGATGACCAGCATTTGCGGGTTTATTGACGGTATTCTTGATGGCACCATTCCACCCGAACGCACCGAGCAGTATTTGAAACGTGTGTCGATGGAGATGAAGCGATTGAGCCGTTTGGTTCACTCGATTTTGGATGTAACGCGTTTGGAGGGCGGGCAGGTTGCCATTTCACCGGTTGAGCTGAATATCCATGAGATCATTCGGCAGGTTATGGTGTCCTTTGAACGAAACATTGAAGACAAGAATATTCGCGTGGAACTGCCGATGGGTGAGGATCTGACGGTGGTGGCCGATGAGGACAGCGTCTATCGCATTGTAACCAACATCGTGGGTAATGCCGTTAAATTTACGCCCCATGGTGGTACTATCAGCGTGCGCGTGGATAAATATCATCGACAGTATGCCTTGATTCGGGTGCGCAATACCGGTGAGGGCATCCCCGAGGCGGAGTTGCATCATTTGTTTGAGCGATTTTATAAGAGTGATAAATCTCGTGGCCTGGACAAAGAGGGTACGGGACTTGGGTTGTATATCGCAAAAATGTTGGTGACGCTCAACAAGGGGCAGATCGGTGCGAAATCCGAGCTTGGTGAATATTCGGAATTTTATTTCACTTTGGAATTGCGGCGCGATTTCAATGTGACCGGTAAATTGGAAAGCATCATCAAAAAATAACGATAACGGTTAGATACTGAGCATAAAATAAGAGGAATGAAGATGGAAGAAATGAATCATGATGAGCGTAACCAGCAATCGCTTGTCGAGTCGATAGGAGATGCGGGCTTGAATCAAAACGAAAACTATACCCGTCCTCAACAGCAGTATGTCTCGCCCCTGTTGGAGGCCGATATGCCGTCCTGTGATACACAAACGTTGATCGAAGATCCCAAAGAGAAAGAGGCGTTACGTCAACGCAGACGTCGCCGTCGCAATACCATCATTTTGTTGGTGGCTTTGGCCGTTTTTGTGCTGGTCAGCGCGGCCAGCGGGTACGTGTTTGTCCATAAGTATTTTTCCGATTCCGACTTGGGATCTCAGGCTCCACCGTCCCAGTCGCAGCCGCAACAATCTCAGCCGTCGGTAAGCAAACCCGGCCCCGGCGTCGAAAACGGCCCGACGGTGCATCTTCAGGATAAACCCAAAGAGGGAACCGCACCGCTGACCATTACCGAGATTTATCAGCGTCTTTCTCCGTCGGTGGTTATGATCTTGGCGTCGGATTCGTCGACAACGGCACTGGGCACCGGCATCATTATGAGCGAGGATGGCTATATCATTACCAATGCTCACATCATCGAAGGGGCTCAGGATATCCAGATTGTGCTCAACGACAATAAGACCGACTACACGGCTCAGGTAATGGGCCGTGATACAGCATCGGATATCGCGGTGCTTAAAATCGAAGCCACCGGACTGCAACCGGCGCCTTTCGGAAATTCCGATCAGGCTGTTGTCGGAGAAGGGGTCATCACCATCGGTAACCCGTACAGCGCCGAGTATGCACAAACGGTGACCGACGGTATCATATCGGGCATTCGCAGCAAGATATACAGCAGCGACGTCAGCACCGATTTGTTGCAGACTAACGCTCAGCTTAATCCCGGTAATTCGGGCGGGCCGCTGATCAATATGTACGGCCAGGTCATCGGCATTAACAGTTCCAAGATCATGTCCAGTGGCTCGGATACCTATGAGGGGCTTGGCTTTGCCATCCCCATGGTTGACGCCAAAGAGATCGTCGACGAGCTGATCCGCTACGGCTATATTGAACCCGATCCCGTCATCGGTGTGACGGTATCCTTTGTCGATCGCGATACGGCCATTGCCGAGCATATGGTATCCGGTTGTTTGGTTCTGTCCATCCAAGCCAACAGCGACGCCTATAAGCAGGGATTGCGTATGGGCGATATCATTACCCAAATTAACGGTAAAACCTTTGAAGATTTGGATGGGTTTTTGCTAGAGAAAAACAAATTCAAAGCCGGCGACACGGTGAGTTTGACCTATTGGCGCATGGGCGAGTATACAACCGTTTCGGTAACTTTAATATCAGCGTCATAAAAGAGTAAAGCCTTTTGGCTTTACTCTTTTTTATTCAGGCGGCAGAAGCTTCTGCCGCCTTTTTGCATATTCGAGCTATGGGTGGAATAGATTATAGGGACAGGGGGCGAAGGTATGAAAATTGTTGTATTTCGTAAAAACGCCATCATTGCGGCGTTGTTGTTGGTTGCCGTAACCGTGGCAGCTGTTATCTTTTCAAGCAGTATTGTTGAGAGTGCCATGAGCACCACGGCGGCGGCGCGCAGTTTGCCGATTTATTCGGTTAAGCGTGATGATCAAAAGGCGTCTATTTCCTTTGATGCTGCGTGGGGCAACGAGGATACGCAGCAGATTATTGACATTTTGGCGCAATATGACGTAAAGGCCACTTTTTTCGTGGTTGGCGAATGGGTGGATAAATATCCCGAGTCGGTCAAGGCGCTCCATGATGCCGGACACGAGATCATGAACCATTCCGACACCCATCCCTATATGACTAAACTTTCGAAGGAAGAAATGCTCAAACAAGTCAACGGCTGTTCGGATAAGATTGAAAAGGTGACGGGCGTACGGCCGCACCTGTTCCGTCCACCTTACGGCGATTACAACGATACGGTGGTAAATACGTTATTGGAAAACGGTTATTATTCCATTCAGTGGTCGATTGATAGCTTGGATTGGAAAGAACTGTCGGCTCAGGAGATCACCTCACGTGTTACCGGTAAATTACAGCCCGGTTCGATTACCTTATTTCATAATGCCGCTTTACACACGCCCGAAGCTTTGCCGAGCATTTTGGAATATGCCAAAACTAACGGGATTGAACTTGTGAAAATATCCGAATTGATCTATACCGAACATTATAAAATTGATCACACGGGGCAACAATATCAGGTAGAGCAACAATCCAAAGAAACAGTGGGTGTGTAACGATGATCAAGGTGCTGATGATACCGGGCGCGCATTATGACGCTCATCAATTTCTCGATCTGGTGCG
This sequence comes from uncultured Clostridia bacterium, assembly GCA_937892635.1. GTDB lineage: Bacteria > Bacillota > Clostridia > Oscillospirales > UMGS1783 > CAKSHC01. The sequence goes on along the minus strand of CALBKB010000205.1, from coordinate 661 downwards.
CAGACGGCGCGGTGTGTTGTATGTTTCGGCCGATTCGGGTGGCGTTTGGGGCGATGAAGCGACAGAACTGTTAATTTTAGAATTGCGCCGTGTTGGCGGTCCTTGCGATTTCGGTGCTGATATCGTGTTGGTGGGAAGCGATGCACCTCAAGTGCCGCAGTTGCCGTGCGGCTGCGTCAAGGAGGGGGCCTTGGCCGTGTTTGACCCTGAGGATGTGGCGCGTTGCGGATTTATCGGGCAGATGGCATTGCATCCCATTACCTGTGGCGCAGGCGAGCGCAACACCATTTCCATTTCCAGCATCACCGAAGAGGCAATTTCTTTGAGCGTAGGTCGTGATGTGCCTGACGTTTACGGTCGTATGCTGGAAGTGCAGGACTATGTGTTTCATGCAAAGATATGGGATGTGCCTTCGGCTGTGCTGGCATGTGCTTTGTTATTATTGACGGAAGAGAGGGAAGAAGCTTGAATTGCATGAATTCGGTCTTTTTACGAGGCGTGGCTTGTCAGGCGCCGCAGCCGGGGCATCAGTCCTACGGCGAAAATTTTTATACACTCTCTCTTAGTGTGTCCCGATTGAGTGGAATATGCGATACCGTATCGGTGATCGTGTCTGAACGGCTTTTTCCCAGTCGATACATAGACGCCGGTGATCAATTGG
>CALBKB010000204.1 GCA_937892635.1 uncultured Clostridia bacterium | reverse complement strand
ACATTTGGTCAAAGAGGCCGGCGGCCAGGTGGTTGCTCGTGTCGCCATTCTCGCAGAAGGCGATGCGGCCAAGCGTGACGACATTATTTTCTTGCATGAATTACCCCTCTTTTTCCCCGGCAAAAACATGTAATCGTTCCCTTAAACGGATGAAAAAAGTCGGAAAATAAAAAACTCCGACTTTTTTCATTTTTCTCTTGCTTTTGTTCACCAACTGTGGTACACTTGTGCATAAGTTGTTTACAACTGTATACGGAGGGTGGACTTTTGTGGAGAAAATAAAATACTATATAGTAGCCAGCGATTTGATCCCGGACGTAGCCATCAAAACCGTCGAAGCCAAGCGAATGCTCAAAAACGGTGAGGTGCGTACCGCCACCGAGGCGGCCAAAGCGGTTGGCATATCGCGAGGTGTCTTCTATAAATATAAGGATAAGGTTCATCCCTTTTACGATAAGGGTATCGACCGAACTGTCACCCTCTTCGCGTTATTGGCTGATAAGTCGGGCGTGCTCAGTTCCTTTTTGAGTGTCTTCGGGGATGCCGGTGCTAATATTTTGACAATGAATCAGAACATTCCGGTGTCGGGCACGGCTTCCATTTCCATTACGGCGCAGATTGCACAGTTGAAGATGACGCTCGATGCGTTCTTGGAGCAGCTTCGCTCGGTCGAGGGTGTTATTAACGTAGATTTTATCACAGGAGAATAAGATAGTGGCAAAAGTAGCAATTCTTGGTCATGGTGTGGTCGGCAGCGGCACGGCAGAAGTGCTGATGATGAATGCCGAAGGCATCGCAAAACGGGCAGGGGAGCCCGTTGAAGTAAAGTATATTCTTGATATCCGCGAATTTCCCGATCTGCCTTATGCCGATCGGTTTACCAAAGATATCGAGGTTATCCTAAACGATCCTGAGGTCGAGGTTGTGGCTGAGGTCATCGGCGGACTTAAACCTGCGTATGATTTCGTGTCGCGTTGCCTCAAATCCGGCAAAAGTGTCGTTACCTCCAATAAGGAATTGGTGGCCGCCAAAGGCGCGGAACTTCTGCAAACGGCCAAGGAACATGGTGTCCTTTTCTTGTTTGAAGCCAGCGTCGGCGGCGGTATTCCCATTATTCGTCCGCTCGCTCAGTGTCTGGCGGCCAATGAGGTTGAACGCGTCACCGGTATTCTCAACGGTACCACCAACTATATTCTGACGCGCATGTTCCATCAACAACAGCCCTTTGACGTGGCCTTGCGCTCGGCTCAGGAACTCGGCTATGCCGAGGCTGATCCCACGGCCGATGTGGAGGGTATCGATGCTTGCCGCAAGATCTGCATTTTGGCTTCACTGGCCTTCGGGCGTCATGTCTATCCGCAATATGTGCACGCCGAGGGCATCTCCAAACTCAGCGCCGCCGATGTGGAAATGGCCGCCAAAGAGGATCGCGTCATTAAACTGTTGGGCATCGCCCGCAAGGGGGAAGACGGCACCGTCTTTGCTATGGTTGCCCCCTTTGCCATTTCCCGCAGCCATCTGTTGGCCGGAGTGGAAGATGTCTTTAATGGTATTGTTGTCAAGGGCAACGCTGTCGACGAGGTGGCTTTTGTCGGCCGCGGCGCCGGAAAGTTGCCCACAGCCAGTGCCGTTGTGGCCGATATCATCGATTGTGTCAAACACCGTGGCGGTGAGAATATGATGAAATGGACCGATTGCGCGGAAAACATCGTCCGCAACTGGGAAGATGAACGCTTCCGCCGCTTGGTGCGCTTGGCCGGTGAAGCCGAGCATCGAGTCACCGAGCCGATGACCGAGGCCGAGTTTGCCGCCGCATTTGCCGGCAAAACGGTCGAATCGGCCTTACGTATGTTGTAATATAAGAAATAAGGAGATAGAAACATGAGTTTGATCGTACAAAAGTTCGGCGGATCCTCTGTGGCAAACCCCGAACGCGTCAGAAACGTCGCTGAGATCGTTACCGACACCTATAAGGCCGGCAATAAAGTCATAGTCGTCGTTTCGGCACAGGGGGATACTACCGACGATCTGATTGAAATGGCAGCCCAGATCAACGATAATCCCTCTAAACGCGAGATGGATGTGCTGCTCAGCAGCGGTGAACAGATCAGTATGTCTTTGCTTGCCATGGCCATCGAAAAGATCGGCTGTCCGGTCGTATCGCTGACCGGCTGGCAGGTGGGCATTCAGTCTACCACCCATTATGGAAACGCGAAAATTAAACGCGTCGACACCGAACGACTGGAAATGGAACTGGATAAGAATAATATTATTATTGTTGCCGGCTTCCAAGGTATCAACCGTTACGAGGATATTACCACCCTCGGCCGCGGTGGTTCGGATACCACGGCGGTGGCCTTGGCGGCGGCTCTGCATGCCGATCTGTGTCAGATCTATACCGACGTAGACGGTGTCTATGACGCTGACCCGCGCCTTGTGCCTAACGCAAAGAAACTGGATGAGATTACCTATGACGAAATGCTCGAACTGGCCACCCTCGGCGCCCAGGTCCTGCACAACCGCAGCGTAGAGCTGGCCAAAAAATATCATGTAAATATGGAAGTGTGCTCGAGCTTCAAGAGAGTGCCCGGCACCAAGATCAAGGAGGATTCTAAGGTGGAGAAACTGCTTATTACCGGAGTGGCAAGAGATAAGGACGTAGCCCGCATCGCGCTGACGGAGATTGAGGACGCTCCCGGCAACGCCTTTAAGGTGTTCTCGCTGTTGGCTCAGGAGAAGATCAACGTTGATATCATTCTCCAATCCATCGGTCGCGACAATTCTAAGGATATTTCCTTTACTACGACTAAGGCTAACCTGAGCAAGGCGATTGAAGTGCTCAAAGCCAATCGGGAGTATATCGGCTTTAAGAATATTGAAACCGATGAAAAGATTGTCAAAGTCTCGGTCGTCGGCAGCGGTATGGCGTCTAACCCCGGCGTGGCCTCTAAGGTGTTTGAGGCTCTGTCCGATGCCCATATCAATATTCACATGATCTCCACCAGTGAGATCAAAATCAGCGTGCTGATCGACGAGCGCTATGCCGATCAGGCGGTGCAGGCGATCCATAACAAGTTTTTCGGGAAATAAATCCAATCCGGATACGGGCGGGCTCGGCAGAGCCCGCCTGTTTTTTCGTCCGGCGGGGCGAAACAGCGCTTGCGGAGGATGAAGCGGCGTTTGCGAGGGGGGAAACGGCGCTTTCGGATGGAGAGGAAAGGCATTTG
>CALBKB010000203.1 GCA_937892635.1 uncultured Clostridia bacterium | reverse complement strand
TGGGACAACTAACGTTAACTTCCAGCCACCCCACCTGATCGCACGCCGATAAACGCCGACAGGTATAAGCATAATCCTCAATCGAAAAACCGCTGACATTTGCCATAACTTTCTTATTGAAGCATTGAGCCAGCCGAGGCAATTCTTTTTCAATTACGGCATCCACGCCGGGGTTTTGCAGCCCAACAGCATTGATCATGCCCGACGCACACTCCGCAATACGCGGTGTGGGATTCCCAAACCGCGGATCCTTGGTCGTACCCTTAAACGAAAACGTGCCCAGCACATTAATATCATATAGTTCAGCGAACTCATATCCATAACCAAAGGTGCCGCTGGCAGGAATAATGGGATTATCTAATTCAATGCCGCAAAGATTTACCTTCATCTCTCCCATAAGATTTCCTCCTTGGTCAAAACCGGACCGTCCTTGCAAATGCGTTTATAACCCGTCACCGTCTTACACGAGCAGCCCATGCAGGCGCCGAAGCCACATCCCATCCTCTCTTCAAAGCTAAATTGACCGGACGTTGTCGAGGCTTGATAGACGGCTTTGAGCATCGGTTCGGGACCGCAGGTGTAAAAATAACTATACGTCAACGACTTCATAGCATCCGTAACAAAGCCTTTGATGCCATACGAACCGTCAACCGTTGTGACAAAAACCTGCGCACCAAGAGCGGCAAATTCTTTCTCATAGAAGACTTCGTCCTTGGTGTTAAAGCCGAGAATAACGGTTGGTTTTTTCCCTTGCTCAATAAGTTTTTTTGCAAGCATATATAACGGCGGCACACCGACACCGCCACCAATGAGCAGCGGAGCGGCCCCCGACATGGTTGTATCGTATCCGTTACCAAGACCGGTCAACACATCCAATGTCCCCGATGTCATGCTTCGCATCTGCTCGGTTCCGGCACCAACCACTTTGTACAGGATGGTTACTCCCGTAGCATCAACATCACACACCGAAATAGGTCGACGCAAATATTTACCGTCAAGTTTAATATTGATAAATTGTCCGGGGCCGGTAATAGCCGAAACATCACCCGCCAAACGCATCCGATAGACGGTAGCCGTCAGGGACGTGTTCTCGGTAATTTGAAAAAGTCCTTGTTTCATCATGATCCTTTACGCATCAATCGTAGAAATGGTTAATGTCGTTTCTTCCAACACATCCAGCAATACGCGCACCGTATCCAATGCCGTAAAGATCGTTACATTGTTTTCGGTAGCACAGCGACGAATCTGCTGACCGTCACTCTCCGTACCGGAAGACTGAATGTCTTTCGTATTAATCACGTAGGCAATGTGTCCCTGTCGAATCGCATCAGGAATTTCATTGGCATCGTCACTGATTTTAGCCAATACATGCGTGCGAATGCCGTTTTCCTTGAGGAACTTCGCCGTACCCGACGTAGCCTGAATATTAAAGCCAAGATTGTAAAAACGACGAATGAGCGGCAACGCTTCTTCTTTATCCTTATCGGCAATAGTGGCAAATACCGTGCCATAGTTTTGCAAATGCATACCGGATGCCTGTAATGCCTTATACAGGGCACGGTTGAGTTTGTTGTCGTAACCGATGGCTTCACCGGTCGATTTCATTTCCGGAGATAGATAGGCATCCAAGCCACGAATCTTATTGAAGGAGAAAACGGGAACCTTAACGTACCATCTCTTCTTTTCCTCCGGATAAATATCAA
>CALBKB010000202.1 GCA_937892635.1 uncultured Clostridia bacterium | reverse complement strand
AAAACGCTATCAAAGGCAGCCCAAGCGCGCGGTGTTCGCGTTAAAACGCATATTAAACTTGACACCGGAATGGCGCGTTTGGGGCTTTGTGTCCGTCATGAGCAAGATGTGGCAGTCTGCGCCTCTGATATCGTGGCTATCTGCCGGTTGCAGGGCTTGGATGTGGAGGGTATCTTTACTCATTTTGCCGTATCGGACGTACCCGATCAAGCTTTTACCTCCAATCAATGTGAACTATTTGCCCGAACGGTGGCCTTGGCTCGTGAGCAGGGTGCTGATATCCCCATTAAGCATTGTGCCAATTCCGGCGCCATTCTCAATCATCCCGACCAGCATTGGGATATGGTCCGTGAAGGTATTATGCTTTACGGTGAAAAACCCGACCCGTCTTGTCCCGACCCCGGTCTAAAACCGGTTTTGACTCTAAAAAGCGTCGTGGCCTTTCGTTCGGTGCTTCATAAAGGCGAAACGGTCAGTTATGGCCGTACCTTTACCGCCCAACAGGATATGCCCATTGCCGTTATTCCGATCGGCTATGCCGACGGATATCCGCGTTCGCTGTCCAATCAAGGTTGGGTTAGCATTGACGGTCACCGCTGTCCCATTGTCGGTCGCGTCTGCATGGATCAGATGATGGTTGATGTTTCAGCCTGCCCACAGGTGCAACCAGGTCAGGAGGTTACTGTTATCGGCGGCCAAGGTCCTAGCTTGACCGAACTTGCCGCCCTGTGCAATACGATCAACTATGAGCTCATGTGCGCCATCAGTGTGCGCGTACCACGTGTCTATATCAGCAACGGAAAAACCGTCGAGGTGCGCTCCCGTATCGTAGAATAACGTCAAAAAGTCAAAGAATGCCTCTTTGTAATATCGTATAGTGAGCGAAAAAATTTTTCGCACTTGCAAGTTTTCCGATGAAAGCGGGCAATATATATTCATAAGCGATATCGGAGAGTGAATGACATTGACTGTAAAACGTGGAGATATTTATTATGCTGACCTGTCCCCGGTGGTGGGCAGCGAGCAGGGAGGCGTCCGTCCGGTGCTGAGTGTGCAGAATGACGTGGGCAATAAATTCAGCCCTACCGTAATTGCTGCCGCCATCACCAGCCAAACGGGTAAGACGAAAATGCCCACACACATCGATCTGTCCTGCGAACGCTACGGACTTTCCCGCGATTCGGTGGTCCTACTCGAACAGATTCGCACCTTGGATAAACGTCGACTCAAAGACAAGATCGGCCATGTCGATGAAGTAACCATGCAACGCATTAACACGGCTATCAATATCAGTTTTGGTCTTTCGGAATTGGCATAAAAAACAGAGCGCAATCATGCGCTCTGTTTTTTACATGAACCGACACAGCAAGATCGGAATAAAGATGGCAGGCACGTAATTTATGACTTTGAGTTTGGTGATGCCCAGCAAATTAAGCGACAATCCAAAAATCAGCAAGGATCCTACGCACGTCATCTCAGCAATCACCATATTGCTTAACAAGGGCGCTATCGTTCCTGCCAGCAGGGTGATGCCGCCCTGAATCACCAGCACCGTGATGGCGGAAAGGATCACTCCGGCCCCCAAAGCCGCCGAGAAGGCCACCGAGCTCACAAAGTCCATGATGCTCTTGGTGAAGAGAATGCCGTACTCCTGATTGAGTCCGGCCTTGATGGAGCCGAGAATAGCCATGGTGCCCACGCCG
>CALBKB010000201.1 GCA_937892635.1 uncultured Clostridia bacterium | reverse complement strand
CTCCTCGGCATCAAACTCCCGCCACAACGCCTCATAATAGGCACCCTGATCGGGCTCGAGCATCGAAAAGAGTTTGGCCGCCGCCGCATTCTCTCGCTCGGCCTTGTCAGTATTAGCCGCCGCATCGTAACAGAAAGTATCGCCTGCATAGACCTCAATCAGATCATGCACCAGCACCATCTGCACCACGCGGTTAATATCAATATCCCCCGCCGCATACTCTTGCAGGATCATGGCGTATAGGGCTAAATGCCAACTGTGCTCGGCATCGTTTTCCCGATGCGACCCGTCAGCCAGTAATGTCTGCCGCAACACCGATTTCATTTTATCAATCTCAATGAGGAAGCGTAACTGCCCCTCAATCCGTTTTTCATCCATGCTTTTCACCTCGTTTTTATTATAGACTATAACAAGATCATCTGCAAGACCTTGCCCAGCATAAATCCGAAGTTCACCTTTTCCACGCCGCATTCGGCCACCAGCGTCACCGTGTGCAATAATTTATCGCCGCAATAATACTCCAATTTTCCCAGCGTCTGCCCCGCTTCCACCGGCGCACTCACGCTTTCCACAAAACTGGCGCGACACTCAATGTTGTTCTTCTCACTCTTCCCCACCAGCAAGGTAATGCGCTCCTGCGGCATATAAGGCACCAACTCCTTGATCTGACCGCCCACAACGGGAATGGGTGCAAACCCGCTCTGCCGATCCAGATTCACCACCGCATAATTGGCAAACCCGTGATCGAGCAGCTTCTTGGCCTGCTCGTTTCGCACCGCCGAAGTCTCACTGCCCATGATTACGGCAATCAGTTGCATATCCTCGCGTTTGGCCGTGGCACTGATACAGAACCCCGCCTGTGAGGTCGACCCCGTCTTCAAACCGTTGGTACCCGAATAAAATCGCACCAACTTATTGGTGTTACTCAGCCCAAACGCTCCGTCGCGGATGCTGTCCATCCAAATGGTGGTATATTCAAAAATCTTCTCGTGCGACATCAGCGCTCGCGACATGATGGCAATATCCTTGGCGCAGGTCATGTTGCTGCCTTCATCGTCCAGCCCCGTGCAGTTAAGAAAATGGGTGTTCTCCATGCCCAACGCCGCCGCCTTCTCATTCATCATGGTCACAAAGGCGTCCTCGCTCCCCGCCACATACTCAGCCAAGGCGGTCGTGCCGTCATTGGCGCTGGCCACAGCCACGCATTTGATCAACTCATGCACGCTCATCTGTTCTCCCGCCTCTAAGTAAACCTGCGACCCGCCCTTGCCTGCCGCATATTCACTCACCTGCACCACGTCCTCCATGCTGATGCGCCCTTGATCCAACGCCTCAAAAACCAGCAGCAAACTCATGATCTTGGTCACCGAGGCCGGCGGTAGCTGTTCGAGCTCATTCTCGGCGTACAGCACCGTCCCCGTTCCCGCCTCCATGAGCAAACAAGACTTGGCCTGAATATCCAAATCTATGTCCTGTACCATCACGTCGGTCGTGTCAATCAAGCTCGGCTCATCTGCCAACACCGGCAGGGCAAGAAAACAAATCACCAATAAAAATGCGAATATCCTTTTCACGGTCTATCACCTCAACAAAAGGATATTCGCTTTCTTGTGTTTTATGAAAAGAAACTGCGATAAAAGGCTTCGTCCTTGGTATGCCCCACCACCGAGATACTCATATCCTCATAGCGGAAAATGGCACGCGCCGCCTCTCTCACCTGCTCGCCGGTCACCTGCTCAATGCGCCGAATGATCTCGTCGGCATCCGTCTCACCCATGCCGTAGATCTCCCGCTTGGCCCGCATCTTCATGTGCGACGAGGAACTTTCCAGATCTAAAATCATGCCGCTGGCCAACTGCTCCTTGGCACGCGCCACCTCGGCCTGAGTAAATCCCTCTTCCTTGATCCGGTCCAACTCCTTGCGGATACGCGCCAAACAATCCGCTTCCGACGTGGGCGCCAAGGCGGTGTAAATACAGAACAGTCCCGTACGCAAATAAGGCGATAGATAGGAGGACACGTTATAGGCCAGTCCCCCCTGCTCCCGAATGCTGCGGAAGAGCCGCGACGACATGGTGCCGCCCGTCAAGGCCGATAAAATGGATACGGCAAACCGATGCTCGTCAAACATAGGATAGGAGCGAAAGCCGATGCATAAATGATTCTGCTCAATGTCCTTCTCCGCTAAAGTGCATACGCGGGTGTAACAGCCGTTCTCCACATCAGCCGCCTTCTCCCCGCTCGGCAGTCCCCCGAACAGGCGTCGGCAATCGGCTACAAAGGCCTGCTCATCCAAACGCCCGCTGGCGCTTATGACGATGTTGGCCCCTACGTAGGCCTGCTTTTGATAATCGCGCAACACCTGCGCCGTGATCCGTTCCACACTTTCAGCCTTGCCGAGAATCTCGCGTCCCAACG
>CALBKB010000200.1 GCA_937892635.1 uncultured Clostridia bacterium | reverse complement strand
GATCGGCCTCGCGTCCTCGTCCCATAAATTGCAACTTAGCATCGGCCGTTCCCTTCGTGCCCGAGATCACACCCGTCAAGAATGGTTCGATCAGCCGCATCGGAATCTTATCGATACCCGCCTCGATGAAGTAGCGCTTCGAGTCGGGAGCATAGTAACCACGAATAACCGTATCCTGTTTCATTCGGTCAGCCAACAACAATCGCGCACGATTGCGCTGCATATCCCAACGTGCCAATACCTGCAACGGCGGCACTGCCATATCATTCACCTCAACACCGTCGAGCAGTATATTACCGTCGATTCGACCGCCCTTCAATGCCGAGTGCATCACCGCGCGACCGTCGCTCGTACCCTCAATGCGGTAGCCTCCAATACTTTCGAGCAGTTGAGTTACGGGTGCGAGGTCGAAATTTCGCAACGAGAGAACCACCGAGTCGGCCATCTGTTGCGACGCCACACCATCGAGCATCAGCGACTGTTCGTCGTTGCGCACCATAAAGCGATCAATCGAGATATGTCGCGGATTATAGATTATCTTATTGGCACCGATATACCACGTTTGATCGCCCTGACGAATATTCGACGGTTTCAGGTCGAGCGAGATGCGTCGCGTGCCGTCCTCATTGCGAGCTATCACAGCATCGACACCCAACAACGCCGACACCGACTGTGCAGCATTATTGAAGCCTGCCGACAGCGACACGTGGTTGTTCTTGGCACCCGCCTGCACCGACAGATCGGGCATATTGAATTGGCGCAGATAGAGATCCTCCGAACGCAAGTAGAGCGCCAGCGAATCGTAGCTGTTGTTGGCATTCAGATTGATCTTGGTCGCCATCATATTGTTGCGCTCGATGTAGTCTGAGGTCAGTCGGAGCGTAAAGCGGTCGTTATCGGGATTGAACATAAACGACAGTTCGGTGTTATCGGCAATCTGCAACCCCGACAAAATGGCCTCCGAGAGTTCGGACGTGTTCTTCAAGTTGACCGACAACAGCGAGTAACGATCGACACTGCCTATTTCGTCGGTTGCGTGGCGATGGACGTGCCCCTCGTCGTGAGTCAGCGACGGCAGATAGGCAAACAGACCATCTTTCAGGTATTCGAAAATGGTCTTGTAACTCAGTCGGCTACGGAACGTCGCATCGACAAAATCGGAACTGAGAGCCATATATTTGCTGGCCTCGCTATTCTGGCCCTGCAAACGCAACGCTGTGGTGCGGATCGTATCCTTCATACCGACATACTCGGCCTCGTCAATCACCAACGTTCCGTTCAGATTATCAATCGAGTTGCCCGCGCCCTTGGCTGTCAGTCGCGCTCCGAGCACCGAGAGCGAATCGCGGCGATTAAAGTTCAGCGCGTGCAGGTCGGCACGATCCAGTTGCAATGCAAAGTCGTAGCGCGGCACCTCGCTATTGAAATCGACCTCACCATTGAAATCGAAATCGAGATTGTGGTCGTCGCTACCAATCACACCCGTAAATCGACGGTTGTCGATCTCACCTCGTAGCGAGATCGAATCGTAGCGATAGTCGTTAAAGTCGAGCAGCGGCACGCGACCGTCAATGTTTGCCACGAACTGACCGCCTCCCATCGCACCATCGAGATCGGCCGCGAGACTCACGCGCCCCAACTTCTTCATCGCCAACAGACCCGCAAGATCGAAATTCGTCGTTGCAACATCACCCGTAAAGCGACTACGTCCCTTCGACGCACCCTCCTCCATCTTCATTCGACCGTCGATTGCACCAAGTGCGGTTGAGATTACCGCCTCGGCGTCAAACGCCTTCAAGCGACCATCAAATTCGCCCGTCAGTTCGATCTGCTCAGCTCGTGCCAACATCTTTTGCATATTGGCCGGCAACGCGCGTCCCGTCAGATCGTTCATCACCGCCATCGCGTCGTCGATGTTGGTCGAAAGTTGCTCGATATCGAACGTGAAGCGTGTGCGCTCCACTTCGGGCAGTCCCACCATACGGAAATCTACCGCCACGGCGGTCTGCTTGCCCAGCTCGGCGTGCTCAATGCGACCCGCCATATCGGCCACCGTACCTCGTCCTCGTAGCTCGACATCGGTGAGTTGCGTGCGCCAATGAGCAATCTGCGGCGCGAAATAGCCAATCGTCGCAAAGTCAATCTGCGAATCCTCGGCCTCGATATCCATCACCACCTTATTGATGTAGTCCGAATACTCCTCCCAGCCATTGCCAATGATCGTAAGCATCGGCATATTGATCTCGGTTGCACCCGACTGCAAATGCAGATCGGCAAAGCGCATACGTCCCGACACCACCGAAAGCCAATCGGTCGAAACATCGTCGATACGTATTCCGCTACGTTCGTCAAATGCCATTCGATCCAATCGCACCGCAATCGAATCGCCGTCGATCAAGAAATCACGAACCTCAGCGTTGTAAATTTGCATTGCCGACCAGTCGATACCGCCACGCTCGCGGTGCGAGGTGTCGTTACGGAATAATTCAAATCGGAAATCGGAAATTTCGGCACGATTGATCGCCAACGAGAAGTTACCCTTGCCATTACCTTTCAGGTGCTCGACCACCTGCTTGATGTTCATCTCCCCCTCGGGAGTCTCGCGGATATTGAGGTGAGCACCCGAGATGGTACCGTTACGCAGCGTGAGTCCGTTGCCGCCATTAAGGCCCGAAAGGAATACCTTCAAGTTATCCACATAGAGCAGCGTATCCTGCTGGTAATCCTCCACATAAAGACCTTCGACACGCAGGCTACCCAATGCTCCAAGACGAATTTTACCGATCGAGACCGTAGTCTCCATTTTCTTTGACAAAAATGCAGTTGCACGATCGACTAAATAGTTCTGAACCGAGGGTAAATCGATGAGCAAAGTAAGCACAATAGGAGAAAATATCAGAAACAAAAGTGTGACTGATAGTGCCTTTAATAATATTTTCGTAACTTTGCGCATCGTGACTTCGGTCATAAAACTTACAAAAGTAATTATTTTTCTATTAATAATAGAAAAAACCCGCTAAAAAAATGGATATTACCATACTTGGAATCGAATCATCGTGTGACGACACATCGGCTGCCGTCATCCGAAACACCACACTTTTGTCGAATGTTATAGCATCGCAAGCCGTTCACGTCAAGTACGGAGGAGTGATTCCCGAGCTGGCTTCTCGCGCTCATCAACAGAACATAATACCTGTTGTCGACACCGCTCTAAAAGAGGCTGGCATAACTGCCGACAAGATTGATGCCATAGCTTTCACACGTGGTCCTGGACTTTTGGGATCGCTGCTGGTGGGCACATCATTCGCAAAGGGATTGTCGATTGCCGGCAATATTCCGATGGTCGAGGTGAACCACCTGCAAGGCCACATCCTATCGCACTTCATCGATATGCCCGATCGTGAGATGCCGCATCCATCGTTCCCATTCCTCTGCCTGCTTGTCAGCGGTGGACACACCCAGATTGTGAAGGTATCGTCGCCATTGGAGATGGAGATTATCGGAACCACAATCGACGACGCCGCAGGTGAAGCATTCGACAAGTGCGCAAAGGTTATGGGACTACCCTATCCCGGTGGCCCTGTGATTGACCGTCTGGCAAAAGAAGGCGATCCAAAAGCATTTTCGTTTGCCAAACCCCACGTCAAGGGCGAATTTGACTACTCATTTTCAGGACTGAAAACTTCATTCCTCTATACGCTACGTGACAAAGTGGCCGAAGATGCTGATTTCATCGAAAAGAACAAAGCCGATTTGTGTGCATCGTTGCAGCATACGATTATCGATATTCTGCTCGACAAATTAATCAAAGCCACCAAGTCGCTTGGCATCAAGGAGGTTGCCATTGCTGGAGGAGTGTCGGCCAATTCGGGCCTACGCGAAGCTATCGCCGAAACGGGTCGCCGTCGAGGCTGGAACACTTACATTCCGGAGTTCAAATTTACCACAGACAACGCAGCGATGATTGGTGCGGCGGCATATTATGATTATCTGGCTGGCAAACGAGCTGGATTAGATTTGAATGCAGTACCAAACTTAAAAATAGGAGAATAAAATATGTCAATATTTGTAATAGGAGACTTGCATTTGTCTTTCAATAATCCTAAACCTATGGATATATTTGGAGAACATTGGGCAGGTCATGAAGAAAAAGTAAGAAATAATTGGATAGAAAATGTAACAGAAAATGACTTGGTAGTGCTACCAGGAGACTTGTCATGGGAAACATATCTAAATGATACAAAGGGATTTTTGTGATTTGGTGTAATGACTTGGAAAAGGTACTCTTACCACTTCCGGGACATCCGATAACAATAATTTTTTTCATAGCTTTTCTCCTTTTTTAATTTTGTTTTTCTTGACATCCTTATCAATAATGTCACAAAGCGGAAACGTAATCTTTCAAGAATCATTTGATTCCGATATTTTAAGCGGTTGGTCGATGACTGACGACGGTGCAGCCAACTGGTCATTAGGTACCTCTAACAATGCGGGCGGATTACCAAATGAATTGCAATTGGCATGGACACCTGTATTCGAAGGCATCACTCGCGTAGTATATATGACACCGATAAATTTCGCAGGAATCGAATCAGCGACATTGTCGTTCAAACATGACGTTTACGTATATGAAGACTGCGCTACAATAGGATTCGCCACCTCATCAGACAACGGCGCTACATGGAACGACGGATGGAGACAAGAATATGACAGAACCGACAGATATGTCGTTGATGAAATCATTAAGACAGACGACATGGGAAAAGCAAATGTCTTGGTTTGCTTATATTTTGAAGGAAATACCAACGACATCAACTCATGGCAGTTCGACGACATACTCATCTTCTCGCAAGAAGCAAACGATGCCGAACTCACAAGCGTTGACGTTCCAAGTAACTTGGGTAATGGCTATAACGATGTCACATTCACTGTCAGAAACTTAGGTTCTTCAACGATAGAATCTTTTGAGGCAAAATATCAAGTGGAAGGCAGCGACAATTTCATCAGCGAGACATTTGAAACAAACATAGAGACTTTCGCTTCTGAACAATTTACATTCAAGAAAGCCAATTTCTTCTCAGAAGGCGACATCACTTTAAACGTAGAAGTGACATCTGTCAATGGAGAAGACGACGATTTCAACGACAATAATATCAATAGCAAAGACATATTTGTCGGAATGAGCACGGTGCAGAAAATTTCTATGATAGAACACTTCTCCAGTTCGACATGTTTTCCATGCGTCTTCACAAACAAAGACATGGACACACTCACACAAAACAATGCTGGCAGATTCACATACGTCAAATATCCTATGAACGGACCTGCTCCTGGCGATCCTTATTATATATCAGACTGTAACACAAGAAGAACCTATTACGGAGTAAACAACGTTCCGACATTATTCTTAGACGGCTCAACAAAATTTGCCAACGCCATCTCTCAAGAGAAAATGGACATAAGTTATAACACACCATCTTTCTTCGACATAAGAGGCAGCTTCACCTTAAACGACAGCACCATCACTGTCATCGCCGACTTCATGCCTTATATCAATATAAAAAATTTAAAGGCTTACGTGACTGTCAATGAAAAGACCACTACCAAAAACATCGGTAGCAACGGTGAGACAGAGTTCCATCATATCTTGATGAAAATGTTAGGTTCTCCAAGTGGAACGAAATTAGACTTTGAAGCAGGAACATATCAACGTTTGGAATTTTCTCACGATATGACATCGACAAATGTAGAAGAACTCGATGATTTAGAAGTCGCTATCTGGATTCAAAATCCGACAACAAAGGAAGTTCTCAACAGCCGCTTCGCTTACGAATATACCGAACACGTTTATCCTGCACAAAACGTAAATATTACCAT
Source organism: uncultured Clostridia bacterium (assembly GCA_937892635.1). Lineage (GTDB taxonomy): Bacteria > Bacillota > Clostridia > Oscillospirales > UMGS1783 > CAKSHC01. The sequence continues at coordinate 170 of CALBKB010000200.1, read as the reverse complement.
AACAGGTAACGACCCTAAAGCAGAGGTCAGCTGGGAAGCACCAAGTCAGGGAACACCCGACGGATATAACATCATCATTGATGGTAAATTAATAAAAGAAAATATCGAAGGACTTACATTCACCGACGAATCTTCCGTATGGAATGTCTATGACGGATTGAGACATATCA
>CALBKB010000199.1 GCA_937892635.1 uncultured Clostridia bacterium | reverse complement strand
AGCGCTGCGGCGATACCATCACCGCCCTTTGGCTCACCGGCCCCACCAACATCGTCTGCAAGGGCGAGATCACCGATGAAGAAGCCCGCATCCATCCTCAGCGCAACGTCATCACCCGCGCCATCGGCACCGATGACGGCGTAGAGGCCGACCTGTACCCGATCGACATTAACGGTCAATGCTTATTGCTGTGCTCGGACGGGTTGCACGGGTATTTTACTCCCGAAGAATTGGGCGATTACGTTAATCGTCTTTCCCCCGAAGAGGCCTGCCGCACGCTGATCCAGGAGGCTTGTGCGCGAGGTGGGCGGGATAATATCACCGTCATTCTTATTGATGCAAGGAGTTAAAAATCATGGATAGATATACCGGTACGATACTGAAAGATCGTTTTGTATTAGAAGACATTGTCGGCAGCGGCGGCATGGCCATCGTTTATCGCGCCACCGACCGCGTGACAGGCAATACCGTTGCCGTTAAGATTCTCAAAGAGGAGTTTGTGTCGGACGAACAGTTCCGTCGCCGCTTTCTCAATGAGTCACGCGCCATTTCCATGCTGCGCCACCGCAACATTGTCAGCGTGATTGATTTTGATTTTGAGGGCAATCTCCAATACATCGTCATGGAATATGTCGACGGCATCACCTTGAAGGATTTCATTCGTTCGCAAAAAATCATCCCTGCCGGCATCTCCATTAAGATCACCATGCAGATCCTCTCGGCCCTGCAGCATGCTCACGAGCGCGGCGTCATCCATCGCGATATCAAACCGCAGAACATTATGATCTTAAACGACGGCACCATCAAGGTCATGGACTTTGGCATCGCCCGCATCAATAAGTTTGAAACCATTACCATGACCGATAAGGCAATTGGCACCGTCTATTACATTTCTCCCGAGCAGGCGCGCGGCGAGCATACCGATGAACGCAGCGACATCTATTCCATCGGTGTAATGCTCTATGAGATGCTTACCGGCGAGATGCCTTTTGATGGGGATACGCCCGTTAACGTGGCCATCAAGCAGATTCAGGCAGCCGCCAAGCAGCCCCGCTTGATCAACCGATCCATCCCCGTTGGTTTGGAGCAGATCGTTATGCGTTCCATGATGAAGACGCCCGACAAGCGCTATGCCAGCGCCATTGATATGATCGGCGATCTGAAAAAGGTACTGACCGATGAGTTGACCGTCTTTGATTATGATTTAGAAGAAGAACTCCCCACCGGCGACCTGATACCGGCGACCGAGAAGCCGAAGGAAAAGTTCTGGACCAAGAACAACATCATCGCCCTTTGTGCCGGCATTGGCGGCGGCTTGGTCGTGATTGCCCTGATCCTCGTCCTCTTCTTTGCCGGCGGCGCGGGTGGCGGTGCTTCATCGTCAACACCGCAAGCCATTGAGGTTCCTAATTTCGTAGGCAAACTCATCAGCGCCGTGGAGCAGGATATGATGATCGGCGATCTGGTCATCACCACCGAGGAAGAATATAACGCCGACTACGACGAAGGCTACGTTTTTGATCAGTCGATCGCCGCCGGCACCGAAGTGCAAGCCGGCACTGAGGTCATTATCCGCGTATCGCTGGGCTCTAAAACCATCACCGTGCCCGATATCGTTAACAGTGAGCTGGAAAGTGCTGAATCGGCGCTGCTGAAACTTAACATTGACTATCAGATTATCAAACAGCAAAGCGACGACGTGGAAGAGAATTACGTCATTCGCACCCAACCTGCCGCCGGTGAGGAAATCACCGAAGGGCAGACACTGTTTGTCTACCTTTCGACCGGCAGCAATACCGTGATGGTCTCGGTGCCCGACTGCCTCGGTAAAGATCGAAACACCGCCATTATGATGCTCTCGGCCGCTAAGTTGACCTATTCCTTCTTGGATGAAGAATACAGCGACACCGCGCCGGTTGGAACGGTACTCAAGCAATCCATCAACGCAGGCACCGAGGTGGAAGAAGGTCGCGAAATTATTTTGATCGTTTCGAAGGGACCCAAGCCCACGCCGCCCGAGTCTACCCCCTCCTCACCCACCACGCCCGTTACGGAGGAGACCTGATGGAGGGTTTGGTAACACGCTCCCTTGGCGGATTTTATACGGTTACCAGCGGCAACGCGGTTTACGAGAGTAAGCCGCGTGGCCTCTTTCGCAAAGAAAAAACAGTCATTACCGTGGGGGATCGCGTCACGTTTACCCCGCAGGAAAATGACCTGGCTGTCATAGAGACCCTGCATCCGCGCAAAAACCATTTTGTGCGTCCACCCATCTCAAATCTTGATCGGCTTTTTATCGTTATCGCCGCCGCCGAACCGGCGCCCGATCTCTTTTTTGCCGATAAATTAACGGTCATTGCTCACCATGCTCAGGTTGAGCCCATCATCGTTATCAATAAATCCGATTTGGCCGACACCGCCGATATCGTCACGGTATATGAGCAGGCGGGTTTCCCCGTGATTTTGGCCAACGGTCACACGGGCGAAGGGAC
>CALBKB010000198.1 GCA_937892635.1 uncultured Clostridia bacterium | reverse complement strand
GACAGCCCCGTGGCCGGATATATGATGGCCAAACGCGGCGTGTCGCTTTCGGGCGTACATTTCTTCTCCTATCCCTACACCTCCGAGCGTGCCAAGGACAAGGTCAAGAGCCTGCTTCGTACGGTGGCGCGGTATGCGGGAAATATCCCTTTGACCGTTGTGCCCTTTACCGAGATCCAAGAGGCTATCCGCGATCATTGTGAGGAAGATTATTTTACGCTGATTATGCGCGCCTTTATGATGATACTTGCGGAAAAAGTGGCAAAGAATAAGAAGTGTGGCGCCCTTATTACGGGTGAGAGTTTGGGGCAGGTGGCCAGCCAGACGATGGAGGCGATCGGTGTGACCGAGTCCTTTACCGATATGGCGGTATTGCGTCCCGTGATCGGTATGGATAAGGTGGAGATCATTGAAATTGCCCATAAGATTGACACCTTTGACACGTCGATTTTGCCCTACGAGGATTGTTGCACTGTTTTTACACCGCGTCATCCCCGTACCAAACCCAAAGAGTTTGCCGTGCGTGCTCAGCTCAACAAGCTCGATGTGGAGGGCTTGATTGATCGTGCGATGGCCGGTATCGAAGAAGAAATCATTACGCCGAGCGCCTATTGAGGGAATATATGACTTGTGAAATTTTATGTGTAGGCACCGAGCTGTTGCTGGGTGATATCGTGAACACCAACGCCGCCTATATTGCCAAGAATTTGGCAGGTATGGGTGTGCATGTGTATTATCAGAGCGTGGTGGGGGATAACCCGGAACGGCTTAAGCTGGCGCTCGAAACGGCCTTTGCCCATGCCGATTGTGTTATTACCACCGGTGGGCTGGGCCCGACCAAGGATGATCTGACCAAGGAAACGGCATGCGCCGCCCTTGGCGTGAGTTTGGAACTGCATCAGCCGTCCTACGAGCATCTGGCTCAGATCATAAAGCAGGCCGGGCATGTGATGACCGAGTCCCAAAAAAAGCAGGCCTACCTGCCGGTAGGGTGTACGGTGCTGCACAACAGCAAGGGTACCGCGCCCGGCTTTGCCATAACCAAAGATGACAAAACGCTCATTATGCTCCCCGGTCCGCCGCGAGAAATGACGGCTATGTTCGAGAGCGGCGTGCGTCCCTATCTGACCAAAGAGGACGCGCAGGAACTCTATTCCCGTCGGGTGCGAGTAATGGAGATTGGTGAGGCTGACTGTGCCGATGCCCTCTCCGATCTGCTCGACGGAAAAAACCCCACGGTGGCTACCTATGCCAAGGACACCGAAACCGAAATCCGCATCACCGCCTCGGCCGACGATGAGCAGGCCGCCCAAGCGATTCTTGCGCCGGTGGTCGACGAGGTTTGCCGCCGCATGGGCGACTACGTCTACGGTATCGACGTGACAAGCATTGAACAGCAGGTATCCAACATGCTCAAGGAGCGGGGTATGACCATTGCAACCGCCGAGAGTTGTACCGGTGGATTGATTGCTAAAGGTTTGACCGATCTGGCGGGTGCCAGCGAGGTCTTTGGATTTGGAACGGTTACCTACGCCAATGAGGCCAAGATCAAGCTGCTGGGCGTTCCGGCTGAACTGATCGAGAAAAAAGGCGCCGTCAGCCCCGAGGTGGCCGCGGCGATGGCTGAGGGTGTTCGCGCCCTGTCAGGTGCCGATATCGGCGTCGGCGTTACGGGCATTGCCGGACCCGACGGCGGAAGTGCAGAAAAACCGGTGGGACTGGTTTATGTCGGCGTGGCGGGGACAAAGGGCACGCGCGTGCAGGAATATCATCTGGGCTCCAAAACCAGAACTCGTACCATGATTCGTAAATTTGCCGCCGCCCGAGCGCTCAATTTGGTTCGTAAATATTTACAACAGCAATAAAAAAGCAGCAAGGAATTTTCCTTGCTGCTTTTTCTTTTTATTCGGCGGGAGAGAACTGATCTTTGCCGACGCCGCACAGGG
>CALBKB010000197.1 GCA_937892635.1 uncultured Clostridia bacterium | reverse complement strand
TCATTGTGCTCCACCCCCCATCAGCCGCCGCAGTTCGGCAGCCGCGCCGTCAGCGGTGTAGATGTCGGTACGCACGGCAAAGCCCTTTTGTTGAAGCCGCAAAAAAACCTCGGTCATCTGCGGCACGGTCAGCCCCATCTCCTGCAACTGTTGCGCCTGAGAAAAGATGGCATCAACCGAGCCGTCCATCACCAACCGTGCGTCATTCATAACCAACACACGCTTAGCATAACGAGCCACGTCGCCCATCGAATGCGAAATAAACAACACCGAATTGCCGGCATCGGCATAGGCGCGGATATACTCCATGATCTCCCGCTTCCCGCCCGGATCCAGTCCGGCGGCCGGCTCGTCGAGCACCAACAGTTTGGGCCGCATGGCAATCACGCCGGCAATCGCCACCCGTCGTTTCTGTCCGCCCGACAAGGCAAAGGGACTCTTGTCATACACCCGCTCATCCAGACCGACCATGGCCAGACTCTCGCGGACCCGACGGTCGATCTCGCGCTCGTCCAGCCCCATGTTGCGAGGCCCAAACGCCACATCTTTATACACCGTCTCTTCAAACAGCTGATATTCGGGATATTGAAAGACCATGCCCACGGCAAAACGAGCCGCCTTCAAAGTCTCTTTATCGGTAAAAATACTTGTTCCGTCCAGCAGCACATCTCCTGCCGTCGGTTTAAGCAGGCCGTTAAAATGGCGAATCAGAGTGCTCTTGCCCGAGCCGGTATGTCCGATCAGGCCGATAAATTCTCCCTCGCCGATTGTTAGGTTGACATCCGTCACGGCGGCATGCTCGTAGGGGGTTTCGCGACTGTAAATATAACTCAACGAGCGCAGTTCCAATATCATGACTGACCCTCCCTGAGCAATTTTTCCAGCACCGCAACGCAGTCGTCGACCGTCAGCACGGCATCGGGCACGTCCAGCCCCTGCCGTTTGAGCTCATGCATCAACGCCACACTTTCCGGCACCGTCAGTCCCGCTCGCCGCAAGGTCTCCTCTTGGGCAAACACCTGCCGGGGCGTGCCGTCAAGCAAGATCTTGCCGTCGTCAATAACCACCACCCGATCGGCCTGCACCGCTTCATCCATATGGTGGGTAATATGAATAACCGTCATGCCCTTGTCCGCCAAGCGACGCAGAACCTGCAAAATGCTCTTGCGTCCCTTGGGATCAAGCATGGCCGTCGGCTCATCCAACACGATCACGCGCGGTTGCATAGCCAAAATACCGGCAATAGCAATGCGCTGTTTTTGTCCACCCGATAACAACGAGGTCGCATGGTCGGCATATTCACGCATATCCACCGCCGCCAGCGCATCGGCTACCCGCTGCACCAACTGTTCGTGAGGTACGCCTAAGTTTTCGGGTGCGAAGGCTACATCCTCTTCCACCACCGAGGAAACGATCTGATTGTCGGGGTTTTGGAAGACCATGCCCACCAACTCACGGATCTGATCCATCTTGGACTCGTCAGCCGTGCTCAATCCGCAGACCTCAACACGGCCGAAGGTGGGAGACAAAATGCCGCCGATGAGTTTTGCCAGCGTGCTCTTGCCCGAACCGTTATGGCCGAGAACAGCTACAAAACTGCCCTCTTCTATTTGTAATGTAATATTGTCCAGTGCCGGTTTCGCGCCCTCTTCATAACGGAAGACCAGGTCGCTTACCTTTACGATATGACTCATGATTTATTTACTCCAACGCGCCGTAACCCCGGCAGGAAGAACCAACCCCGTCTGCGATACCGGCAGACCC
>CALBKB010000196.1 GCA_937892635.1 uncultured Clostridia bacterium | reverse complement strand
AATTATAATACCACACCTCCCTAAAAAAAGCAACCTTTTTTTTCATTTTACGCAAAAAAAGAATTGTATCTGCCGCTTTAATATAGTATAATATGATAACTATATGATATATAAGGGGAATGTGTCACCATGAACACCAAATACACCCTGCCTGTCAAAGATATTTTTCGCGAATTGGATCTGGAACTTGTCCATATGCCCCGCGGCGGCTACGACAAGCCCATCTCCAGCACCGACATCAACCGCCCGGCACTGATGCTCTCGGGTTTTACCGAGCATTTTGATAATTTGCGCATCCAGGTGTTCGGTCGCGTTGAGATGGCCTATCTGGAAACCCTCTCGCCCGATGCGCGGCGCGAAGCCATTCGCAACGTATTCTCCCGCAACGTGCCGTTGGTCATTATTGCTCGCGGTCAAACCCCCTTCCCCGAAATGCAGGAATTTGCCGAGGAGTATGAGGTACCGCTGACCGTCAGCCAAGAAGCCACCAGCTTTATCATCTCCTCCCTCAACGCCTTCCTCAACAAACAACTATGCCCCCGCATCACCATCCACGGCGTACTGGTCGAGGTCTACGGCGTCGGCGTGCTGCTGCGCGGCGATTCGGGCATCGGCAAAAGCGAAACGGCCATTGAGCTGATCAAGCGCGGCCATTCGCTGGTGGCCGACGATGCGGTGGAAATTAAACGCGTTTCCAATATCACCCTGCTGGGCAGTGCGCCGCCCGTCATCCGCCATTTTATCGAGCTGCGCGGCATCGGCGTGGTCGACGTGCACAACCTCTTCGGCATCTCAGCCGTAAAAGAGGTCAGCAAGATTGATCTGGTTATCGAACTGGAGCAGTGGGTCGAGAATAAGCATTACGACCGTATGGGGCTGGAAAACTACACCACCGAAATTCTGGGTCTGAACATTCCCATGCTTACCGTGCCGGTGCGTCCCGGCCGTAACTTGGCCGTCGTCGTCGAAGTGGCGGCCATGAACCAACAGCAAAAAGGCCTTGGCTATAACGCCGCCAAGGAGCTCAACGAACGCATCATGGGCAATCTTAACATCTAACCGGAGAAATACATGACTACTCTCAAACCTGTTTTGGATTATCTAATCTATAATGGCTTGTTTTACCTGGTCAATGAACCGATGAACCGCCACACCACCTTCCAAATCGGCGGTCCGGCCGATCTGGTAGTCTATCCCACCCGCCGCCGCGAGATCTGTGATCTGGTCCAGATCTGCCGCGCCGAGCATATTCCCTATACCACGCTTGGCAACGGCTCCAACGTACTGGTTTCCGACGCCGGCATCCGCGGTCTGGTCATTTTAACCGATCGCATGCATCGCATCACCGTGGGCAACGACGGTCAGATCGAAGCCTGGGCGGGCGCCCCTCTCTCCCGCGTGGCCACCACCGCCAAAAACTATCACTTGACCGGCTTGGAATTCGCCTTCGGCATCCCCGGCTCCATGGGCGGTGCCGTGTATATGAATGCCGGTGCCTACAACCGCCAGATGAGCAATGTCATCACCAAAACCGAATATGTCGACGAAACGGGCACTCTCCGCACCCTCGTCGGCGAGGAGCACGCGTTTGGCTACCGCACCTCTTTCTTTAAAGATACAGGCAACATTATTGTCAAAACCCATCTGCAACTATCCCCCGGTAATTACGACCAAATCAACGACCAAATGAAGCAATACACGCAGGCGCGCCGAGATAAACAGCCCTTGGAACTGCCCAGCGCCGGCAGCGCCTTCAAACGCCCCGAAGGTCATTTCGCCGGAAAACTGATTGAGGACTGCGGTCTCAAAGGCCGCCAGATCGGCGGTGCACAGGTCAGTCCCAAGCACGCCGGTTTCATTGTCAACGTCGGCGGCGCTAAGGCCTGCGACGTGCTCGCTTTGGTCCAAGTCATCAAAACAGAAGTTAAGGAAACATTCGGCATCGAATTAGAGCCGGAAATTAAATTTATAGGATAATCGTATGGAATTGGTCATTGTCACCGGGCTTTCCGGTGCCGGAAAATCAAAAGCACTCAACCTGATCGAGGATATCGACTACTATTGCGTAGACAATATGCCCCCCGAACTAATCCCTGTCTTTGTTGACCTGTGCTTAAAAAGCAACGATAAGATGGCAAAGGTGGCCATCGGCGTTGACGTGCGCTCTTCCGATACCTTTACCGGCCTGTTGACCCTGGTCCACTCGCTCAAACGCAACGAAAACATCAACTGCCGCGTCCTCTTTTTCGACGCCGCCACGTCGGCTATCATTCGCCGCTATAAAGAATCCCGCCGTCCCCATCCGCTGGCCGGACGCATCGAAGGCACCATTGAACGCATCATCGAATATGAGCGCAAAATGCTTCTGCCTATGATGGAGGTCAGCGACTATATCGTGGATACCTCAACCACAACCATCGGACAGCTGTGGAGCATGCTCAGTTCTTATTTGCTGGGCAAGACGCGCCAAACCGCCGTTCGCCTCCTCTCCTTCGGCTACAAAAACGGCCTGCCGCCCGAATGCGATATGGTCTTTGATATGCGCGGACTCCCCAACCCCTACTATGTCCAAGACTTTAAGAAGCGTACCGGTCTGGAACCGTCGGTGGCCGACTATGTCTTTTCCTTTCCTCAGGCCGAAGATCTGTGCGAACGCATCGAACAACTGATCTTAACTATGCTCCCCATGCTTAATAAAGAAGGGCGCGCCTCGCTATGCGTGGGCATCGGCTGCACCCTCCTGCAAACGGTGGTGTTCCGCTTCTGCCCCGCGTCCCGGCTCCTGCTGGTCCAGATCATCTACGGCGTCATCTATTTTGGCGGAAGCCTTTTCCTGCTTCCTGTTTACGGCATCACAGGATTTTGCTGGGTAGCCGTTTGCGCCAACATCGTCCGGCTCATCCTATTCTTTGTTCTGGGCTTCCACCGCTTCAAAAAAACACCCGCCTGAACGCAAAAAAATCTCCCGCTTACCCGGGAGATTTTTTATTCTCTCTTATTGTTCGATTTCATAAGGCCAGGTGTTGATTCCGCCGAATTCATAAACTTCTGAATATCCGAGGGAAACAAGAGCTTCTGCTGCAAC
>CALBKB010000195.1 GCA_937892635.1 uncultured Clostridia bacterium | reverse complement strand
GGGGCAGGGAACTGGGCCCATCGCAACGGCTGCATCCGCGTGCGGCTGATGAATGCCGATCAGATCGGGCCGCCGCCGCAGGCGAGTGCCGATCATACCCAACATCCGCAGATCCCTATCGTCTCTGAGCCCGAATATAAGATCATCACCGCCGACGCTCCCGTTTCGGTGCCTGTGATTATTATTTTGGCATCGGTCATCGCCGCCTTGATCTGCGCCGCCCTGGTCACGCTGACGCTGGTGCGCGAACGCAACGAACAGGTGCGACAAGCCGGAAAGGATGAAGAAATATGAAAAAAATTCTCGTCATCGTTCTGAGCCTTTTGCTGCTCATTCAGCCCGTCTGTGCCCAGTCCGACCGCTTTGTTCCCACGCCGCAGGAGCAGGCCGCGGCTGCGCATCGGCAACAATCGGGCATCATTTCCTATGACGCTGTGGCCGATACCGATATGAGCGCCAACCTGCTCATGACGGCCGCTATTATCGCCGCCGCCATCGCTTGTATCATCATTCTTTTTACCGTTATCGTCTTGGTCCGTCGCAAAAAACGCGCCAAAGACCGAGCGGCTCAAAAATAACCCCAAAGTCCCTCAAAAAGAGGGACTTTTTCTCTTGACATATCCATGAAAATGGGGTATAATAACAGAAGTGTAAAGCGAAATGCTTTACAAATTACCGGAAAGGGTGGCGTCTATGATAGAAAAGAACCTACAAATCGGGCTGCTTTGCGATTTTTACGGCAAACTTTTGACGGAAAAACAATTGTCGGCTATCACCATGTATTATGATGATGACTTGAGCCTGGCCGAGATCGCCGTCCAGACCGGCATTACCCGTCAGGGTGTGCGCGATTGCATTAAAAAGGGCGAGGCCATTCTTCTGGAGATGGAAGAGAAGTTAGGGCTTGCCGAGAAATTCGGTCGCTTGCGCGCCGGCATGGATGAAATCCGCGGGGCGGCTGAGGATATCCGCGAGCAGAACAGTCGCGGCATGATCAACTCGGTCATTGCCGATGCGGTGCAAACCATCGTCCGGGTCAGCGATCAGGTGCGCGAAGATGGCATTTGACGGGCTTTCCGATAAGCTAAACGATATCTTCCGCCGGCTTAAAGGGCGCGGCAAGCTCTCCGAGGCCGACG
>CALBKB010000194.1 GCA_937892635.1 uncultured Clostridia bacterium | reverse complement strand
CGTTTCGGCAGTCGTGGCCGCTTCATCGTCGGTTTCGGGGGGCATATCCATAATGTCCACAAACCGCTCAAAACCGGCCGCGCCGCTCTGGAAGCTTTCCATAAAGCGGATGAGGGTGGTGATGGGGGTGAGGAAGATATTTACCGATACGATAAAGGCCGAATAGTCGGCCAGGGTGATGGCGCCCTGATGCACGGACAGTCCGCCGGCAATCAGAACCACCACATTAAAGGCGTCGGTGATGAAAGAGGTGGAGGAATGGAACTGCCCCATCGTTTTATAGGCGCGGGTTTGTGCGGCGACCTGCTCCGCGTTGCCGCGCTCAAATTTTTCCTGTTCTTTTGTGGCATTGGTGAAGGCTTTGGTCACCCGAACGCCGGCAATGCTGCTCTCAACGGCGGCATTGATGGTGGCGGTGGCGCGGCGGCTGGCGCGGAAGGCGGCCTGCATCCGCTTGCGTAAGACCATGGAGATGGCGACAAGGATGGGCACACAGATAAAGACGATCAGGGTCAGCGGCAGGTGAATGGTGGAGAGATAGACAAACGAGCCGATGATCGAAAACAGACCGGTCAGCACCGTTTCGGGACCGTGATGGGCCAACTCGGCCACGTCAAACAGGTCGTTGGTCAGGCGGGACATGATCTTGCCCGTTTCGTTGTTATCAAAAAACTTAAAGGGCAGCCGCTCCAAATGGGCAAACAAATCCGAGCGCATTTGCGCCTGCATGCGCACGCCCATGACGTGACCCTTGTACTGCACGAAAAAATTGAGCAGGGCACGCAGCGCGTAGAGCACGAGCAGGACAAGTCCGGCCCAAACGATGAGCATGGCTCGGGGGCGGAGCATCAAGTCGTTTAGCATCCATCGGGTGATCACGGGGTACATAACCCCCAACAGCGCCACAGCGACGGAGGCCAACAGATCGGGAATTAAAATGTTCATATGCGGCTTGTAATAGCCAAGAAAACGTTTGAGCATGACAATGCCTCCCTCTTTTCTTTATTATATCCCAATATTTTCTTGCACACAAGCAAAAATTCAGGTAAACTGTTGCTGTAAGGGAGTGAGAATATGACAAAAAAACAGACAACCCAACAGCAGCGTGCCCTGCGCCGTCGCCGTGCGGTGAGCGTGGTGTCGCTGGTGCTGTTTGTAGGGCTGTTCGTCTTCCTCTTCTTCGTCGTTGGTCGACCTCTGGTGCGCTTTGTGGAGCAGCCGGAACAGTTTCGCGCCTGGCTGGACGGCTACGGCGTATGGGGGCGCGTGATCTTTGTGGGCATGACCCTCTTGCAGATCCTCATCGGCATTATCCCCGGCGAGCCGTTGGAGATCGGCGCAGGGTACGCGTTTGGGCTTTGGGAAGGCTTTTTGTTGTGTGAATTGGGCATCCTGATCGGCTCCACTCTCATCTGGTGCTTTTCTCATTACTTGGGCATTAAGGCGGTCGAGGCCTTCTATCCGCGCGAAAAACTCCAAGAACTGCACTTCCTTCAGGATAATCAAAAGTTAAACATTCTCACCTTTATCCTCTTTTTTATTCCCGGCACCCCCAAAGATATGCTTACCTATGTGCTGGGGCTGACCCCGATGAAACTATCTACCTGCCTGTTCATCACCACGGTAGCACGCATCCCCTCGGTCATCACCTCGGTTATCGGCGGCAGCGCGCTGGGTCAGCAAAACTATCTCACTGCCCTGCTCATCTTTGCCGTGACGGGATTGCTCTCGCTGGGCGGCATCCTCTTTTATAAGAAAAAAGTAAGCAAAGAAAAAGAACCGAAGGATTAACCCTTCGGTTCTTGTTGTATTACTCGGCCAAGGTGTTTTCTTCCAAAAAGGTTACCACCTTGTTGATTAACAGCTCGTTGCGGATCGACGCGCCGTTTACCGCGTCAAAATCCTCGTTATACTCGGCCTCATACTCCTCAACGCTCGCAAACCCGCCCGAGGACAGGTAGGCGTCCACTTCGGCTTGATATTCCTCGTCGGTCACATGAATGCCCTCGGCATCGGCAATCACCGAAGCCACCATCAAATAATCCAGATTGCTCTTGGCCCAGTTGTTGAGCAACTCTTCGAACTGTTCGTTGGTGATGTTGTTGGCGGCCACGAAATCGTCCAGCGTCATGCCGTAATAGGAGGCATACTGTTCATACATGGTGCGATAGCGCTCCATCTCAACCTTCAGCGCCGCTTCGGGATAGCCGCTGATCTCACAGTTGTCCAAAACCGACTGCCAGATTTTGACGGTGCGATCCGATTTGGCCTGTTCCTGTTTATCGGCCAGCAACTGGTCGTGGATCAGCTGCCGATACTCGGCCACCGTCGACACCTTGCCGTTGGCTTTCACAAACTCTTCGTTGAGCTCCGCCTTAACCGGTTCTTTGACGGTATGTATGGTAACGGTGAAGACGACATCAACCCCGGCCAGATCTTCGCTCTGATAGTCCTGGGGGAAGGTCAGGGGCAGATCCACCGTCTCGCCCGCCTTTTTGCCGATCAACCCGTCTTCAAAGCCGGGAATGAAGGAGCCGCTGCCCAGGATCAGGTCAAACTTGGTGGCCGACCCGCCCTCGAAGGCGGTGCCGTCGGAAGCCAGACGCCCGACAAAGTCGATATTGACCGTATCGCCATTTTTCGCGGCGCGGTTCACGGTGGCATAGGTGGTGGCGGCGTTGAGATTGGCTTCGATTGCCTTTTCCACCTCTTCGTCGGTGACACTGACCGTTTCGATCGGTACGACCAGCCCTTTATATTGGCCCAGCACCACATAATCGTGGTAATTGACACGGTTACCCAACAAGGCCAGCATAATGGTCAGGCCCATCACCACAAGGATAACCGCGGCAACGATCGGCCATAACCAAGACCGCTTCTTGGGGGTAGGCGCCACGGCCTCGTCCGTCTCAACCAAAAGCTCTTCGGTTTGTATGATATCTTTTTCTTCCATCAAGATCGCCTCACTTTGTAAGAGTTGCTTTCAGTATATCAAAAAACAAGGGGTATAACAAGTATTTTAACAAAAATCACAATCTTTGGCGTCGAATCTTGTCGACAGCATTTCTTTTTGTTATAATAAAAGAAAAAGGGGTATTGGCATGAAACAGCTGGATGGATGGTTAACCCTCTCCTTTGCCGGATGCAGTGCGCTGCTGATGGCTGCAACCCTTTTGCTTGATCTTCGATACGCAGGCGGGCTCTCCCCCACGATAATCACCGCTGCCCTGTGCTGGGGCGTCGGCTATGCTTGGTTCGTGCGATTGGGGCGCATATCGCGCGGTCGCGCACGAAAACTATTCAGCGTCGCCTTTTATCTGCTGTGTGCCGACCTGGTCTTGTGTCTGGGATTAAGCCTCTTTTTTCTGATTGCATAAAAAAGGTTGAGCCTTTCGGCTCAACCTTTTGCTTTAAGAAAAAGTAATGTTATCCTCTACGGCATCAACGGTGATCTCACCCTTGTCTTGGAGCGAGCCGTCCAGGAATTTCTCGGCGATCTTATCCTCAACACGGCTGACAATGGCCCGCTTTAAGGGACGCGCTCCGTAGATGGGGTCATATCCCACCTTGGCCAAATGGGCTACTGCCGCCTCGGTAAATTTGAGAATAATTCCCATATTTCCCTCCAGGCGTTTGGCTACCGCTTGCAACATCAGTCCGGTGATGGCGCGAAGGTCTTCCTCGGTCAGTTGTTGGAAGACGATGATATCGTCGATACGGTTGAGGAATTCGGGGCGGAAGGAAGATTTGAGTGCCGCCATGACCTTGTTTTTGATCTGTTCTTGGGTACGGGTAAAGTCGCCGTCGGCGTCGGAAAAGCCGAGAGAGGCGTGTTTGGCGGTGATCTCCTTGGCGCCGATATTGCTGGTCATGATGATGACGGTGTTTTTGAAGTCAACCTTTTTGCCGTGGGAATCGGTCAGGATACCGTCGTCGAGGATTTGCAACATGATGTTGAAGACGTCGGGATGTGCCTTTTCGATTTCGTCAAAAAGAATGACCGAATAGGGATTGCGGCGCACCTTCTCGGTCAGCTGACCGGCATCGTCATAACCGACATAGCCGGGCGGCGAGCCGATCATGCGGGAAACGGTGTGCTTTTCCATATATTCCGACATATCAATGCGAATGAGCGCTTTTTCCGAGCCGAACATCGCTTCGGCCAAGGCCTTGGACAGTTCGGTCTTGCCCACGCCGGTCGGTCCCATAAAGAGGAAGGAGCCAACGGGGCGCTTGGGGTCTTTGAGCCCCACACGGCTGCGGCGGATGGCGCGGGCGACGGCCGAAACGGCGTCATGCTGCCCTACCACACGCTCGTGCAGCAGTTGTTCGAGATGGAGCAATTTCTCGCTCTCGGTTTCGGTGAGTTTTTGCAGAGGGATTCCCGTCCATTGGGAGATAACGGCGGCGATGGCCGCTTCGGTGACCACCTTGTCGGCACTTGTGCCGGTGTGGTGTTCCTTTTGCAGGACCTCGATTTCCTCTTTCAGGGTTTTCACCTCGTCGCGCAGGGCGGCGGCGCGCTCAAATTCCTGATTGTGGACAGCCTCTTCTTTTTCGGCGTCGATCTCGGCCAGGCGCGCCTGCTTTTCTTTGATCTGCGGTGTGGGCGTCAAGCCTTCCAAACGGATGCGGGAGGCGGCCTCGTCCATCAGATCAATGGCCTTGTCGGGCAAAAAGCGGTCGGCAATATACCGCGAGGAGAGATGCACGGCCGCTTCGATGGCTTGGTCGAGGATCTTAACCTTGTGATGGGCTTCATAGCGGTCGCGCAGCCCTTTGAGAATGGTGATAGACTCCTCTTCGGTCGGTTCGCCCACCGTGACCGGCTGGAATCGACGTTCCAAAGCGGCGTCCTTTTCAATGTATTTGCGATATTCGTCAAGGGTGGTGGCGCCGATGACCTGCAACTCGCCGCGGGACAGGGGCGGCTTGATGATGTTGGCGGCGTCAACGGCACCTTCGGCCGAGCCGGCGCCCACGATGGTGTGCAGTTCGTCAATGAACAGAATGATATTGCCGTCTTTTTGAATTTCTTCGAGCATCTTCTTGAGTCGCTCTTCAAATTCGCCGCGATACTTGGCACCGGCGATCATGGCGGCCAAATCAAGGGCAATCACCTTTTTATCGGCGAGGTTTTCGGGAATGTTTCCGTCGGTGATGCGTTGCGCCAGCCCTTCGGCTACCGCCGTCTTACCAACGCCCGGCTCACCGATGAGGCAGGGATTATTCTTGGAGCGACGGGAGAGAATTTGAATGATGCGGGTGATCTCGGATTCGCGTCCAATGACGGGGTCAAGCTTTTTCTCGGCGGCCATGGCCGTCAGGTCACGTCCGAACTGGGCTAACATCCCCTTTTTGCCGTTAGGCGCCGGACGATCACCGGCTTGGGCGGGTGCCGATTCGTCGGCGCGAACCAGCGTTTCGATGATTTGCTGATAGAGGGCGGCGGCGTCGATGTTCGACTCTTCGAGAATACGGTTGGCCATCGAGTCGGTTTCTTTGAGCAGGGAAAGCAGCAGATGCTCGGTACCGACATAACTGTTATTGAGAGATCGCGCTTCATAGTATGCGCCTTCCAGCACCTTTTTAACGCGGGGCGTCATATCGTTGGCGCTGGGATGGGAGGGCGAGCCGATACCGATATGGTCGGCGATCTTTTTTACGATATTTTCCATGGTCAGCCCCTTTTCGGCTAACAGATTACCGGCAAAGGAGCCCTGTTCACGGCACAGACCCAACAACAGGTGTTCGGTGCCCAGATAGCTGTGTCCCAATTCCGCGGCCGAGCGCAAGGCCAGATTAAGAGCGTTGGCGGCGCGTTGAGTAAAACGGTCAAAGATCATGCGATCACTTCCTTATAAAGATTGGCGCAGCAGAGTGGCGCGCAGTTTGTCGCGGCCTTCAGGGGTGCGGCCTTCGGGAATGGCGGCCAGCACGGCAGGGCGCAGGTTTTTGTAGAGTTGGTCAAGCTTGGCGGGCGTGTGGTCGTTAATGCCCAATTCCGAGCCAAGACGCATGAGTGAATAGAGTTTTTCCAGCTCCTTGCTGCTTATGCTGCGGGCGTAGCGAGCCGTGCCCTCGGCGCGGAAGATTCGGTCTTCAATGGCCAGCGCATCGGCCTTATACCAGCCGTCAGCCAGCTTCTTTTCCTGGGCGCAAACCGAATCGAGAATCCGTTCGATGCGGTCGATGATCTCGTCCTCGGTCACGCCAAGGGTGAACATATTGCTCAGCTGATACAGTTCGGCAGAAGAACCGCTGCCCTCGCCGAAGTTGCCTCGCATGGTCACGCCCAGTCGACCCGTTTCGCTGATCAGATCGCGCAGCGCGCCGGTCGAGGTGATGACCGGCAGGTGCAACATGCAGGAGGCGCGCATGCCCGTGCCCAGATTGGTGTGGCAGGCGGTCAGATACCCCAGCTTGTCGCTGTAAGCAAACTCCAGACGCGCGCCCAGCAGGCGGTCGATCTCCTTGGCCTTTTCGTAGGCGTCGCGCAGGGCATAGCCGTCGGCAAAGGCCTGAATACGCAGATGGTCTTCTTCGTTGATCATAATAGACAGGTCGCGGCTTTTGCTCACGATCAGTCCCCGCCCCTGTTCGCCGCCGGCAAAGGCGGGCGAAATGAGATGGCGTTCGGTTAGTTCCAACGCCTTTTCGCGGGGCAACGTGTCCATGTCGATATAATCATATTGCCCTGAAAACTCCTCGCTTATGCTGAAAAAAGCCTCTTTCACCTGTTCGCAAATGGCTTTACGGGTCTTGATGTCACCCTGTTCGGTCAGGCGGTCGGGAAAGGGATACTTGAGATTACGGGCAAAGCGTACACGGGAAGATACGGCATATCGGTCTGCACTCATTGTTCCTCCTCCTTTTTCAGCGCCTTAATGCGGTCGCGCAGGGTGGCGGCCAGTTCAAAGTTTTCCTCGGTAATGGCGGCGCGCAGCTGCTCCTCCAGTTCCTCTCGCTCGCTCTTTTGCGGAGCGGGCGGGGCTTGGTCGACGTGTACGGCCGTGCCGTGAGAACGGGTTATGGCCGGCATCAGTTCCTTTTCATAAAAGCAATAGCAATCCGGACAGCCGATCATGCCGGTAGAGGCAATGTGATCCAGCGTCGCCCCACAGGTCGGGCAGGCTCGCCGCGCCGGCTTGGCCTTGGGCAGGTCAAAGCCCAGTAACGACATCTTATCAAAGGCCAGTTCCTTGGCACACACAGAGCACAGATGCAGTTGGGTCGTCTGCCCGCCTACCGTGCGCGAAATAAAGGTATTGGCCTGGCGTTGATGACAGTGTTGACATAACATAGGAATCATTCCTCCTTTTAGGAAATGGTGGAAACGAGCATGTTTTTGAAGAGGCGCGCTCGAATGACGTTGCGATCTTGCCGTGTCAGCGGTGCTAACGCGCGGTCGGAGAGGGCGGCGGCCATCAGGCGGCATTGCTCGGCGCTGAGAATATCATAGGCAAGTAGGTTATTCAGGTGCTGGCTGGCCGTTTCGGCATCCAGGCTTTCGCCAATGGCGTTGACCAGATGCATGATCCGCCCGGCGTCGTTGTCCTGCACCCGATAGATGCGGATATAGCCTCCGCCGCCACGGCGGCTCTCAATGCGATAGCCCTGCTCGGGGCGAAACCGCGAGGCCAGCACGTAGTTGATCTGGCTGGGAACCACCCCAAAGCGTTGCGCCAGCTCCTGGCGCTGCACTTCCAGTTCGCCCGTGCTCTCGTCTAATAATTCCATCAGAAATGCGGCAATGTTATCGGTAAGTCCCATAGGTTATAACTCCTTTTGACTTTGACTATATTTGACCTTCTTGCTTATAGTATACACCAATCCAGGCGAATGTCAAGAGGGAATGGGAAAATTTTTCTGGTCAATGGGTTGGAAGCGTGGATGTTCTTGGGATGTTTCTTCTTTTTCCTGCAACGGTGACGGTGTGTTCATGGTCGAGCCTCCCTTTTCTTATATTATATGAAAAGAAAAAGGAAGATATACAAAAAACCGGACGTGTTCGTCCGGTTTTCGTTATTGGGCGTTATAGGCTTGTCTTACTGCTTTGGCCAGTTGGTCGGCGCAGGATGTGGGGCGGGGACCGCAGGTGTTGCCGCCTAATATGCGTTCGATTTGATCGACGGTCATGCCCTCGACCAATTTGCCGATGGCTTTGAGATTGCCGTTGCAACCACCGATAAATTTGACATTGCTAACGACATCGCCCTCGATATCAAATTCGATGGCGGTTGAGCAGGTCATTTTCGTTTTATAGGTATAGGTCATACGGTCCTCCCCTTACAGTCCACGGAACAGACTGCCCAGCATCAGCAGAGCATAGCCCGCGACCGGGAACCAAAAACGGTAGGTACTAACGAAGGGAATGTCCACATATTTTCCCACGATACCCAATACCACAATCAGTAGAGAAAGGATGAGCGTGCGCACCGCAGGCGCCGTCAATCCGCCGTTTCCTCTTGCCATACAATCATCTCCCAAACTTTTTTCTTAGCATACCACAAAATCCATCGTTTGGCAACCGCTTTTGGATCGTAAGAAAAAAGTAAGGACTTTTGTAGGGGCCTGTGCTATACTATAAAAAAGGGGGTGAGGATATGCGGATCGTTGTTGTGGATGACGAAAAGGAGATCGCCGATCTGGTCGGCACGGTATTGACCGGCGAGGGATACCGGGTAGATGTTTTTTATCGGTCTCTTTCGGCTCTGGAGTCTATGCTGGCTGACCCGCCGGATCTTGCTATTCTGGATGTTATGATGCCGGAGATGGACGGATTTGCTCTATGTGCCAAATTGCGGGAGAAGCACACCTTCCCTATTCTATTTTTAACGGCGCGTCGGGCGGATGGCGACAAGATCGTCGGTCTTTCCATTGGTGCGGACGATTATATCACCAAACCTTTCTGGCCGCCGGTGCTGGTGGCGCGGGTCAAGGCGCAGCTGCGCCGATATAAGACCTACGGTGCTGCGCCCTCAGAGGATCGGCTGGAGGAGGCCGGGCTGTGTATTGACCGGACGACTCACACCTGCACCCTACAAGATCAGCCGGTGGTGTTGACCCCGACCGAGTTTTCCATACTGTGGTTGCTGTGTAGCAAAAAGGGCCGGGTCGTGCCGGCCGAGGAGATATTCCAAACGGTATGGGGCGAGAAATATTTGGACAGCAATAACACCGTCATGGTACATATCCGCCGCCTGCGGGAGAAACTGACAGCGGTCGATGCGTCAGTCACCTATATTCAGACTGTGTGGGGAGTGGGGTATAAATTTGAAAGATCCAATCATTAAACGGTTCCTACTTTGGTGGGCGATCGGCACGGCCGCCTATTGGCTGCCTCAGGCGGTGCTGGAGATCATGTGGTGGCACAATTGGTTATGGCGTGGCATTGGCGGATGGGCACAGAACGCCTGGGCGTATCTGTGGCACACGCCGGGGATCAATCAGATACTGATCGTATCGCTCTATGTATTGGCCGTCGTCGGCTGGGCGGTGTGGTGCGTGTTGCAGCAGTCCGGGCAGATGCGCCGACAGGCCGAGAGGGAGGCCGAAAATATTGCCTATCTGGCACATGATCTGAAAACTCCGTTAACCTCGGTGACCGGATATTTATCCCTATTAAAGGAAGAAAAGGACAAGAAAAAGCAGCAGGAATATGTCGGTGTTGCACTGAACAAGGCGCATCGGCTGGACGAGCTGCTCAACGAGTTTTTTGAGTTGGCCAATGACCGACGCATGGAAAGCGTGGATCTCAGCGGCGAGGTCAACCTGACCGTGCTGTTCTTTCAGCTGGTCGACGAGTTTTATCCTAAGC
>CALBKB010000193.1 GCA_937892635.1 uncultured Clostridia bacterium | reverse complement strand
TGCTTTCCAGAATGTCGGGGTAAATGGTGCCCTGGGCCAGGAAGGAGATGCCTTCCAGCTTGGAGGCTTCCTCATCAAACACCTTAATAAACTCACCGCCGATGATCTTGCGCTTCTTCTCCGGCTCGGCCACGCCGGCCAGCAGATCGAGGAAACGGTCGGTCGCATCAACGTAAATAAGGTTAGCGTCCAGCTCTTTGCCAAACACTTCGATAACCTGCTCGCTCTCGCCTTTGCGCATCAGCCCGTGATTGACGTGTACGCAGACCAGCTGCTTGCCAATGGCTTTGATCAGCAGCGCGGCCACAACCGAGGAATCCACGCCGCCCGACAGGGCCAACAGCACCTTTTTATCGCCCACCTGGGCGCGGATCTCGGCCACCTGCTCAGCAATAAAGGCATCGGCCAGTTCTTTTGTGGTAATACGAGCCATCGACTCGGGACGAATATTCGTTTGCATCTGCATCGCTTCCTTTGCTTAAATGTATGATTTATTATACCACTATGCCCTATATTCTACAATATTTTTTTGAAAAAAAAGGCAAAAAAGAAGGCTCAAACGAGCCTTCTTTTTATCAATAGTAAAAGAGTAGGAAAAAGATATAGGCGGGGATGACGGCCGCCAGCATGAGCACGTAAGTCAACACAAATAAGCCAAGTGCGTAGTACATAACACGTTCTCCTTTTTTATGTGTCCCCATTATATCATCTCTTTGCTAAATTTGCAACACGCCGCGATTGAACCTTTTGCCGCGATATGTTATACTGAATACACTAGCAGGAAAGGACACGCCTATGGAGTTTCATGAGAAGTTACAACAACTGAGAAAAGAAAAGGGCCTCACCCAGGAAGAGCTGGCACGCGCCCTCTTTGTCTCCCGCACCGCCGTTTCTAAATGGGAATCGGGTAAGGGCTATCCCAACATTGACTCGCTCAAAGCCCTCTCCGCCCAATTCAGCGTGACCGTCGACCAACTGCTCGACAGCGACCAACTGCTCACCCTTGCTCAAGCCGATACCAAGCAAAAAGAGGCTCGGGTACGCGATCTGGTCTACGGTCTGCTCGACGTGAGCACGGCGCTGCTTGCCGTTTTGCCCCTGTTCGGACAAAAGATAAGTGGATCCGTTGAGGAAGTGTCCCTATTATTTATGACGACACTGCCCCCCTATCTGCGCATCGCCTATGCCGCCATCCTGTTCGGGCTGATCGTGACGGGGCTGCTGACTCTGACCCTGCAAACCTGCCAACACCCCTTTTGGCTCAAAACCAAAGCCGGGCTCTCTGTTGGTCTTACGGCCATCGGCGTGCTAATATTCATCGTAAGCCGGCAACCCTATGCCGCCACCCTGCTCTTTGCCTTCTTGGTGATCAAGACGTTATTGCTCATCCGCCGCGCTTGACACCAATCGTGTCGCAACGGTGACGCGCCGTTTCTTGTTTTTCTTGTCCCCTTCCTTTACCATGAGATTGGGTCAGCGCCCAATAACAAAAGGAAGGTACCTATTATGAAAAAACCATTCGTATCCGCCCTCGCCCTGCTGTTAGCCTTCGCCGTATGGACGGTGTTGGTCGGCTTGGTTGACCTGCAGTCCATCGGCCCCAACGGCT
Source organism: uncultured Clostridia bacterium (assembly GCA_937892635.1). Taxonomy (GTDB): domain Bacteria; phylum Bacillota; class Clostridia; order Oscillospirales; family UMGS1783; genus CAKSHC01. The sequence goes on along the minus strand of CALBKB010000193.1, from coordinate 694 downwards.
CCTACGTAGGCTTTGCCACCGTCAATGCCCTCTTTCATCGTCTGACCGGCACCCATATGACCCTCTATACCATCACCGACTGGCTGGGGCTGGTCCCCGTCGCCGTGGGTCTGGGCTTTGCCCTGCTGGGGCTGGTTCAATGGATTGGCCGCAAAAACCCCCTTAAAGCCGACCCCGACCTACTCCTGCTCGGCGGCTTCTATCTGGTGACCCTCGCCGCCTACCTGCTCTTTGAATCGGTGGTCATCAACTACCGCCCCGTGCTCATCAACGGCTACCTCGAAGCCTCCTACCCCTCCTCCACCACTCTGCTGGTGCTCTGCGTCATGCCCACCGCGCAATGGCAATTCCAATCCCGCATAAAACGCGCGCGCTTGCGCCGCGGCGTCAACACCCTCATCGGCCTCTTTATCGTCTTTATGGTGATCGGTCGCCTGCTCTCGGGCGTGCACTGGCTCACCGATATCATCGGCGGCATCCTGCTAAGCGCAGGCTTGGTCCGTCTTTATATCGCACTTTGCGAAGGTCTGCAAACAAAAACCCCGAAACCGTGATGGTTTCGGGGTTTGTTGTTGATAACAGGTTATCTCTTGGAGAACTGGGGAGCGCGACGGGCGGCTTTCAAGCCGTACTTCTTTCTCTCCTTCATTCTGGGGTCGCGGGTGAGGAAGCCGGCCTTCTTGAGGAGGGCGCG
>CALBKB010000192.1 GCA_937892635.1 uncultured Clostridia bacterium | reverse complement strand
GTGCTTGCGGCCGTGTGGTTGTCGGCAACACGGCAGCCCAGACGCAGGGCCAGCTTTTCCGCCTTTTCGGCAGTCCGGTTGCACAAAAGGACCTTGTCAGCTCCTGCGCCCCTGCAGACGGCGGCAGCCACCGGGCCGCCCATATTTCCCACACCGATAAAACCAAACATTGCACACCCTCCACACTTGCAATTTTTTTATATTATAACAAAGCAGCATAAACAATGTAAATGCTTTTTTTCACGAAACATTTTCGTAAAACTTATTAAAATCTTAAAAGATTTTGAAATGAAGCTCGTTGTGGGAGGTGTGTCCGATGGCAAAGTGTGAAGTTTGCGGTAAAGCGATCGTGTTCGGAAACAATGTTTCCCACTCTCACAGACGCAGCAACAGAGCGTACAAGCCCAACGTTCAGCGCGTTAAAGCTGTTGTGGATGGTAAGCCCACCCATATTTATGCCTGCACCAGATGCCTGCGCGCCGGTAAGGTAACCCGCGCCATCTAAGGGCCACGTATTGACGTATCTGATTTAGCGGAGGATGTTTCCTCCGCTATTCGTCGTATTGGGAAAAATATAATAAAATAAATTAAGAAGAGCGCAGGCTTTTGCCTGCGCTCTTGCTGTAAGGATTATTTATTTTACCGTTTCCCAATCTTTGAGGAAGCGTTCGATACCGATATCGGTAAGCGGATGCTTGATCATCTGCTCGATGACCTTGTAAGGAACGGTTGCGATGTCGGCACCGGCCTTAGCGCACTCGGTAGCATGGATGCTGGTGCGAATGGAAGCAGCGATAATCTCCGATTCAATGCCGTAGATGGCGAAGATGTCGGCAATATCGGCAATCAGATGAACGCCGTCCCAGTCGATATCGTCAACACGACCGACAAAGGGAGAGACGTAGGTAGCGCCGGCCTTGGCGGCCAACAGGGCCTGAGCGGCCGAGAAGATGAGGGTAACGTTGGTCTTGATGCCCTTAGCGGTGAGCATCTTGCAGGCCTTGAGGCCTTCGGCGCACATGGGCAGTTTAATAACGACATTGGGATTGTCGAGCTTTTTGAGCAGGTCTTCCGCTTCGGCGACCATAGCGTTGGCTTCCAGGGAAATAACCTCGGCCGAGATCGGGCCGTCAACAATGGTGGTGATCTCCTTAACAACCTCAACAAAATCGCGACCTTCTTTGGCGATCAGAGAAGGATTGGTGGTGACGCCGCAAATGACGCCCAGCTCATTGGCCTTGCGGATTTCATCCACGTTGGCTGTGTCAATAAAAAATTTCATGACAGTACTCCTTATGTTGTATTGGTAAAATCATTATACTATATTTGTAAAAAATATCAAGTCGTATTTTGGAATTTTTCAACAAAAAAAGGCATCTGCCTGATGCAGATGCCTTTTGGTGACCCGGACGGGAATCGAACCCGTGTTACTGCCGTGAAAGGGCGGTGTCTTAACCTCTTGACCACCGGGCCGTTGGTAGCGGCAACTGGATTCGAACCAGTGACACTCCGGGTATGAACCGAATGCTCTAGCCAGCTGAGCTATGCCGCCATAACGCGAAAGTTATTTTAATATAATTATGTCGCCTTGTCAAGCAAAAAATCATCTTTTTTGCTAAAAAAAAGAAAAAAGGCGTTATTTTGGCTTGAAAAAGGAAAACTTATTCTGTATAATACTACCGAAACTAAACGATGAGAGGAGTACTATCGTGGAATATTCACATGAAGTAGAACAAATGTGTCCGCTGACTAAGGGCTGCAATCACGGTCCGGCGCCTATCCCCGAAGAGGGTCAATGGGTCAAAGCGACACAGATCAGCGACATTTCCGGCCTGTCGCACGGTATTGGATGGTGCGCTCCCCAGCAGGGTTGCTGCAAGCTGACATTGAATGTTAAAAAAGGTATTATTGAAGAGGCTCTTGTTGAGACTCTGGGTTGCTCGGGCATGACCCACTCGGCGGCTATGGCGGCTGAGATCCTGCAGGGCAAAACCATTCTCGAAGCCCTTAATACCGACCTGGTTTGCGACGCCATCAACGTAGCTATGCGTGAGATCTTCAAGCAGCTGGTGTACGGTCGTACTCAGACGGCCTTCTCGGAAAACGGTCTGCCCATCGGCGCTTCGCTCGACGATCTGGGCAAGGGACTGCGTACTCAGGTTGGTACCATGTTTGGCACCCGCGCTAAGGGTGTGCGCTATCTGGAAATGGCTGAAGGCTATGTTATCAACATTGCTGTCGACAAGGGTGGCGAGGTTATCGGTTACAAGTTCGTGCATCTGGGCAAGATGATGGAGCAGATCCGCAAGGGTGTGCCCGCTGCCGAAGCCTATGAGAAGAACATCGGTACTTATGGCCGCTATGCCGAAGCCGATCGTTATATTGATCCGAGAAACGAATAAGGAGGGGATATCATGGCTTTATTTGAAGGATATGAGAGAAGAATCGATCAGATCAATGCTGTGCTCCCCGAGTATGGCTTCTCTTCGATCGAAGAGGCACAGGAATATAACCTGTCCATGGGCGTTGATGCCTACAAAATCGTAAAAGACATTCAGCCGATTGCCTTTGAGAACGCTTGCTGGGCCTACATTCTGGGCTGTGCCATCGCGCTCAAAAGCCAGGTAAAGAGCCCCAGCGAGGCTTCGGCTTGCATTGGTAAGGGCCTGCAGGCCTTCTGTGTACCCGGTTCGGTTGCCGACTCCCGTAAGGTTGGTCTTGGCCACGGTAATCTCCGCGCTATGTTGCTGG
>CALBKB010000191.1 GCA_937892635.1 uncultured Clostridia bacterium | reverse complement strand
TACGCACTACCCGTTACTCAAAGAAACTATCACTGATCTGTGCCCCAACATCACGTTAATTGATGTTGGCCAGCAGACGGCTCTTACCGTTTCACAAACGCTTAAACAAGCGGGGCTTGCCGCCACAAGCGGAGAAGCTTCCTACCGTTTCTACGTCACTGACACGACCGAATCCTTTGCTCGCTACGGTTCGCTCTTTTTAAATCAGCCCATCCAAGGCCATGTCGAACGGGTAGAACTATGATGGAACACGTAATTTTATCCATTGTCGGCACGCAAAGCAACGGACCAACCCAAGATAGCGTTGAAATGATGACCGAAGCTACCTTTGAGCAGGTCGGTGACATCACCGATATTCGCTATCTGGAACCGGATGAAAATGGCTTTGAAGAATGTCAGACTCATATTTGCGCGCAAGGCGAAAGTTGTGTAACCATTACCCGTAACGGCAAGTACACCTCGCAATTGATCCTTGAAAAGGGACAACGGCACCTCAATCACTATGATATGGGGTTTGGTCAGATCGTTATGGGCGTGAGCACATCGCGCATTGAGAACACACTCTCCCCAGGCGGAGGCGCATTAACCGTTCAATACACATTGGAAATGAACCATTCTCTTGTTAGCAATAACCGGTTTGTCTTAAAAATCATGGAGGTCAAACATGATAACCAAGAATCCTAAAAAATATATTACCGACACATTACGCGATATGATTGCCGCCGCAGCAAAAGCGGCTATGGCAGACGGCGCACTTCCCGACTGCGACCTGCCCGCCTTTACGATTGAAACGCCCAAGGACACGTCGCACGGAGACCTTTCCGCCAATATCGCCATGGTGGGCGCCCGACAGTTTCGGGTTGCTCCCCGCGTAGCTGCTACGGCCATTGCAGATCGCATCGTTTTTGACAATACCCCGTTTACCCGTTGCGAAATTGCCGGCCCCGGCTTTATGAATTTCTTCGTATCCGATGCCTTATCGGGCATTACCCTTGAGAGTATTTTACAACTTGGCGAAGCATATGGCAGCACCGATTCAGACAACCCCCAAAAGGTGATGGTTGAATTTGTATCGGCTAACCCAACCGGACCGATGCATATCGGCAATGCACGAGGCGGCGTCATCGGCGACTGTCTGGCGGCATGCCTGCAAGCCTCGGGCCAACAGGTCACGCGTGAATTTTACGTGAATGATGCCGGAAACCAAGTTGAGCGCTTTGCCTTAAGCCTTACCGCCCGTTATCTGCAAGTATGCGGTCATGCCGATAGTGCCGTTCCTGAAGACGGATATCATGGCGAAGATGTGCTCATCCTCGCCCGCGCCTTCCATGAAGAATATTTCGACAAGTACGGCGACACCGTCACGGAGGAACTCAAGCAGGCCTTGACCCAATTTGGTCTGGCCCGCAACATTGCCGCCATGCAAAAGCACCTCGGACGTTTTGGCGTCAACTACGATGTTTGGTTCTTAGAGAGCGGCCTTCATGCAGGAGTAGAATTGGCTCAGACCATGGATATTCTCAAGTCCTCCGGCTACACCTATGAAAACGAAGGCGCCCTTTGGTTGCGCACGACCGAGTTTGGCTGTGAAAAAGACGATGTTTTGGTGCGTTCCAACGGTTTTTACACCTATTTTGCCGTTGATATCGCCTATCATCGCAATAAATTCCTGGTACGCGGTTATGATAAGGTTATCAACGTATGGGGTGCCGATCACCATGGTCACGTGGCTCGCCTTAAGGGTGCACTCAAAGCCTTAAACATTGATCCTGACCGCCTGCATGTCGTGCTCATGCAAATGGTGAGACTCATGCGTGACGGTGAACAGGTAAAGGTTTCCAAACGTTCCGGCAAGAGCATCACCTTGATCGATCTGCTCGATGAGATGCCGCTTGATTCGGCACGGTTCTTCTTTAATCTTCGCTCGCCTGACAGCCACTTCGACGTTGATCTTGATCTTGCCATCAGCAACACCTCACAAAACCCCGTCTATTATGTACAATATGCGCACGCTCGCATTTGCAGCATGTTAGCGCTCTTGGAGTCGGAAGGTATTAGTCTTGACGTCACAGACGCCGATTATAGCCTATTAACTGAGCCGAGTGAGCGTGGCTTGATTGCTTTGTTGTCCGATCTGCCCGATGTTGTTCGTAATGTCGGCGCACTATACGATCCTTCCCTACTGACCCGGTACAGCATTGATTTGGCAACGGCTTTCCATAAATTCTATACCGATTGCCGCTGCCGTGATGCCGCCGAGCCGATTCGTAAGGTACGAATTGCTTTGCTACTGGCAACCAAACAAACCCTGGCCAATGCCTGCCATATGCTGGGCATAAGTGCTCCCGAAAAGATGTAAAAATGACCCGGCCTTGTGCCGGGTTTTTTACAGGAGGTCTCATGAAACGAAGACGATTATTATGGATTATTCTATCGGTGTTACTCATCCTCATCACCGGCTGGACGATCTGGGAGAACTGTTCTCCACAAATAACTGAAACCGTGATCAAATCGGCACGATTGCCGGATGAGTTTTTCGGATATCGCATCGCTCATATTTCTGACTTCCACAACGCCCAATACGGTGCTGAGAACCAACGACTATTGGAGATGCTTCGTACTGCAAAACCGGATATCATTGCTATTACCGGTGATTTTATCGATTCACGACGCACAGATTTTGATGTTTCCCTGCGTTTTGCCCGAGAAGCCGTTAAGATAGCTCCCGTCTACTATTGCATAGGCAATCACGAAGCAAGGCTCATGAAGGAATTTCCCGATTTCGAAGCCAAACTGATTGCATGTGGCGTGAACGTCCTGCGAAACGGACAAGCCATTATAACACGCAATGATCAAACTATTCGCATCGTAGGTGTTGATGATCCGCTGACAGCGACAAGAGACAAGGTTGAAAATGAAGGCGTTATGCGACATTTCCTTTCACAGCTTGAGTTAACCCCTGACACCTACACCATTCTTCTGACGCATCGTCCCGAGTTGTTCAAAACCTACTGTGACTACCCGCTGGATTTAATTTTGTCAGGACATAATCACGGTGGCTTAATTCAAATCCCCGGGTTGGGCGGCTTATTTGCCAATGAGGAATTCTTCCCTACGTATGATAGCGGACTGTTCACTCAAGATAATACGGTTATGTATATCAGCCGCGGAATTGGCAACAGCTCTTATACCTTCCGCATCAATAATCGTCCTGAACTTCCCCTTCTCATTTTAGAATAAAAAAACAAGGTCACGAACTGTGACCTTGTTTTTTATTACTTATGCTTCAACAGCAACTTCATCTTCTTCAATCTCAACAGATGCATCGCCCTTGACTTTCTGTCGGGAACGAATCATGTCAAGCGATGCCGCCAACATCAGGAACAAACCAACAGCAGTGGGCTGTAACTGCGTGGGCAGATTAAGCATAACGATAGCACTGTCAAGGAACATCATGGTTAACATACCCATAGCAATGCACAGACCGGAGCCACGACCACCGTTAAGCGAAACACCACCGATGGCGCAAGCAGCCATACACTTGGTCTCCCAACCGGTACCATAGGTAGGCAACGCATAGTCCGTACGGATAGCGAGCAATACACCTGCCGTTGCTACAATAACACCGGAGGCAAGATAAGCAAACTTCTTAATGTTCTTAACCTTAATACCGGATAGAGCCGCAACTTCAGCATTGTCGCCAACCGCTTTTATCTTGCGGCCGAACGTTGTTTTTGCCAACATGATCGACACAACAACATACAGGATAACGGCAATAAAGAAGGGCAGATACAAGCCGCCAATCTCGGTACTACCGAAGGTAAACAGCTCTTTACCAAGGTCTTTATACGGATAACCGCCACTGAGGAAATAACGGCTGGCACTAATGGCCTGACCAAGACCGAGAGTAACGATAAACGAGGGCAAGTTCAAGTCAAGAATAAAATAGCTCTTGATAAAGCCCAAAAGCAATCCGGTAGCCAAGCCGGCAACAACACCGACCCACCAAGGAGCGCCGAGCGTCTTGATGGTGAAACCAAGCATCATGCATGCCAGACCGGAAGTACTACCAACCGACATATCGGCACTGGCCGTCATGATAACGATGGCGTTACCCAAGCAGCAGATACCGATAAAGGGAACCAGGTTGAGGATAGAGCGAATATTGTTCCAGGACAGGAACGGGCCAATGGTGAAAGTACCTACTTCGATACTGGTTATAACCGTGTTGATCAGCTCTACAGCAACCAACAGGATGAGAAGCGGAACTAAGGCGTTAAATTCATCCGAACTGGTAAATTTAGACCATACGGAAGTGCGGGAAGTTTTCTTGTTTAAAGTGTTTTCCATTGCAATATCTCTCCTTTCCCACTTAAATCAGATCGATACGAGATGCCATGTATCTTCTCTTGAACACGTCAACCGAAAGAACCAACATAAGCAACAAGCCGATAATTGCAGTCTGTACGTTTGGATCCCAACCGATAGCCGTCATCGAGTTATCAATGAACGCCATCAGCAAAACACCCAGGAACAAGCCGCCCATCGAACCGGTACTGCCAACAAAACCGATACCGCCAATGTAGCAAGCCGCGATCGATCTGAATCCGCTAATACCACCATTGGTAATAACGCGTTGACGCATACAAGACAGGAAGGATGCGATAAAGGAAAGCAAAGAAACGAATACCAGAGTAATCCACTTAACGCGGGTAACGTTAACGCCGGCCATGTATGCCGAGTTTGCCGAAATACCGCTGGCCTGAATCATGCGGCCATACTTGGTGTAACGCAGAATAATATGCGCAATAATTAACAAGCCTACAAAGAAGAAAATGAACACCGAAAGGCCCAGGCCGCGGTTGGTACCGTTGGAAAGCATGGTAATGAATCCTTTACCAATCTGAGTAGCACCGAAATTACCAAGCGCTTCGGGGATCGGCGTGATGGGAACGCCCAAGCACAAATAGGCGCCTAAGCCGGTGCACAACGAGCTGGTGGCCAGTGTAGCAACCCACTTCATAATGCCGACTCGCAGCATCAAAAAGCCGTTGAGGAAGCCCATGGCACAAGCAAATGCAGCGGCAATGAGAATACCAAGCCAAATGGGATATGTATTCCAAATACACAGGATACCGAAAACAACACAGCCAAAACCGCCGACAGCAGTAGTGGACAGGTCCATCTCGCCCGACATAATGATCAGTGCCTGACCGATCGACATAATGCCGATGAAGGAGCAGTTACGGAGCAGCAGCAAGAGGTTGGCCGCCGTAAAGAATTTCTCATTCAAGCAATAAGTCAGAATCGAAATGATTAAAATGAAGACGATAGCCATGAATTCCGAGGAAAGGAAAAACTTGACTAACTTTAATTTATTGCGTGCTGCACGCAGTTCTCTTGACTCAATAGAATTTTCCATGATTTACGCCTCCTTTGCCGTTTTGCCGATCTTCTTGAATGTCTTGGTGGCCAGGCGCATGATCGAGACGTTATTTGCCTCTTCCTTGCTTAATTCGCCGGCAATACGACCTTCCGCCATAACAACGAAGCGATCGCACATGTTGAGAAGTTCGGGAAGATCCGAAGAAATCATAACGATGGCAATGCCCTGAGCCGCAAACTCATTGATCAACTGATAAATTTCACTCTTTGCACCAACGTCAATACCCTTAGTAGGCTCATCAAGAACAAGAACCGTAGGCTCTGCGTTGAGAGAACGAGCAATAACCACTTTCTGCTGGTTACCACCCGACAGAGTATCAACAAGAACGCCCATTTTAGGCGCCTTAACACGCAGCGTTTCGAAATAATACTGCATGCGTTTGGCTTCTGCCTTTTCAGAAACGAACGGGCCTTTGCAGATAGCGTCAAAATTGGTAATAGACATGTTCTTCATGATATTCCAGGAGAAGAGCAGACCGTATTTCTTTCTGTCTTCCGTAACCAAAGACATGCCTTTTTTCATAGCGTCGGTAGGTCCGGTAATCTTGACTTCTTTGCCATTGAGGAAAATCTTACCGGATTTGATCTTGTTGACACCATAAATAGCCGTCAACGTTTCCGAACGACCCGAACCAACCAGACCGGCAAAACCAAGAACCTCACCGGCACGAACCGAAAAACTCACATCTTCTACCAGATTGCGATTGGCAATATACGGATGGTCCACCGTAATACCTTCTACGCGAAGGACTTCTTCGCCAATGGGAACATTACGCGGCGGATACATGTTGGTAACTTCACGACCAATCATGGCAGCGATGATCTTATCGCGATCATAGTCTTTTTTCTCAAACTCACCGACACGCTTACCGTCACGCAGAACAGCAACACGATCAGTCAGCTCCATGATCTCATCCATCTTATGGGTAACAAAGATGATGCCGGTACCGTTGTCACGCAAGCGTCTGACCACACGGAACAGGTTCTCAACGTCACGGTTAGACAGAGAGGTTGTCGGCTCATCAAGAATCAAAATCTTGGGATGAGAAGACAGCGCCTTAGCAATCATCAACATCTGCTGCTGACCGATGCTCATCTTTCTGGTATCCATATCAATGTCAATATCCAGCTGAAGCTCGTCAATCAGCTTTTGCGCCTCATGACGCAACTTATTCTGGTTGACCCAAATCGTCTTTTTACCCAGGGTCAGGTCGCCCATGTAAATGTTCTCAGGAACACTCTCAAAGCGAAACACCGAAACTTCCTGAGCAACAAAACCGATGCCCATCTTTACAGCATCAACCGGACTGGACGGACGGACGACTTGGCCATCAATCTTCATCTCTCCCTGATAGGAGCCGGCAGGATAGATACCATTGATGATCTTGAGCAGCGTGGATTTACCAGCACCGTTCTCACCGATCAAACCAAGGATCTCACCGGGTTTTACATTAAGATTAACGTTGTCGTTGGCAACAACACCGGGGAACACTTTGGTGATGTTGTTGAGCTCGAGTATGTACTCTCCCATAATGTAAAATCACTTCCTTCTTAAAGTGTATTGTAATTACGAACCGATACGCGGAAATGCCGGTGAGGCAAACGGCACACTTCCACCTATTATCTATATAATTATAATATCTAAAATCATCATTGTCAACCGATGGAAATCTTTTTGTGATTTTTGCACAAATGCCGTTGGGATACCTTTTTCAAAATCTTGCAAAATTCGTCACATATAGAAAATTGTAACGAATTTGTGACATTTTTACTGATTTTACAAGGTTTTACACAGTAAAAAACAGCATAATATACCGAATTTTACCAACCTTTCCAATGATCAGCACAATATGCTCAAAAAAATTGCTTTTGTGTATTTTTACGAAAAAACAGCCGAGGATACCCTCGGCTGTTGATAATTTTTAGTAGGCAACGCCCTGAGCAAGCATAGCTTCGGCAACTTTCACAAAACCGGCAATGTTAGCACCGGCAACCAAGTCACCTTCCATGCCGTAAGTCTTAGCGGCATCATAAGACGCCTTGTAGATGCTGCTCATGATCTGATGCAGTTTGGCATCAACTTCTTCTGCAGTCCAACTGTAGCGCATGGAGTTCTGCGACATTTCCAGACCCGAAACGGCAACGCCACCGGCATTAACAGCCTTAGACGGAGCCACGATAACACCGTTAGCCTTCAAATAGGCAATAGCTTCATTGGTGGTGGGCATGTTGGAAACTTCAACATAGTACTTAACGCCATTAGCCACGATCTTCTCAGCTTCAGCCATACCAACCTCATTCTGCGTGGCGCAAGGCATGATAACATCAGCTTTCACACCCCACGGCTTCTCACCCGGGAAGAAAGGAACGCCAAACTTATCGGCATAATCCTGTACCTTATCGCGGCAGGAAGCACGCATTTCCAGCATGAAATTGATCTTCTCTTCGGTGTTGATACCGGCTTCGTCATAGACATAGCCATCCGGACCGGAGATAGTAACAACCTTGCCACCCAGCTCGGTCAGTTTCTTG
>CALBKB010000190.1 GCA_937892635.1 uncultured Clostridia bacterium | reverse complement strand
AATCGGGCGAGGGGTTTGGTTTTACCTTCCAGAGCTTTAACGCCGATGATATGCTTGATGCCATCCGTCGAGCTCTGACCGTATACGGTACGGATAAGAATGCTTGGGCCAAGGCCGTGGATAACGGAATGTCCGCTGACTGGTCATGGAACAAGCCGGCGGGTGAATATATGATCCTCTACACCGACATAGCGGCGCAAGCATAAACTAATGATATATTGATTTTCCAAAGGAGACCCATACCATTATGCACAAAAACAAGGCTGAATTACTCAACAAGATCAATGAAACATCCACTAGGCTTTTTTCTTGCAACCTTAATGAAACAACGGATAAGCAGGCGTATAAGGTTGTATGTACTTTACTTCGCGAAATGCTTGCAAAAAAGCGTAAAGAGTATAAAGATTCCTACAAGGGAAAAGGTCGTAAACAAGTCTATTATATGTCTATGGAGTTTCTTGTCGGAACTTCGCTTCGCAATAACCTCTATAACCTGGGCGTAGAAAATGATTTTCGCGAAGTTTTGGCAGATCAGGGCTTTAATATTGAATCGCTGTATCAGCTCGATCCCGATGCCGGCTTAGGTAACGGGGGATTAGGCCGATTGGCTTCCTGCTATTTGGATAGTTTGACCGGTGAGGATATGATGGCGACCGGTTTTTCCATTCGTTATGAATTCGGTATTTTCAAACAGAAGATAGTCGATGGATGGCAGATGGAATTTCCGGATAACTGGTTGGAGCGTGGTGAGGTTTGGTTACAACCGCGTGCCGACGAAAGCTACGAGATAAAATTCGGCGGTAAGGTCAGTGAATGGTTTGATAATGGGCAGTTCCGCGTGGCGCATACCGATTATCAGAGCGTAACGGCTATGCCCTATGATATGTATATTTCCGGCTACAACTGTAAAGCTGTTAACAAGTTGGTCCTTTGGAGTGCAAAATTGCCCTCCTTTGATATGCCGGCCTTCTCTCGTGGTGAGTATGTGCGCTCCTTGGAACAAAACACCATGGCGGAGGTTATCTCCAAGGTTCTCTATCCGGCTGATAATCATATTGAGGGTAAGCGCCTGCGTCTTAAACAGCAGTATTTGTTGGTGTCTGCATCTTTGCAGAGCATTCTTGCTAAGCATTTGAAAAAATATGGTACCTTGGATAATTTGTCCGATTATGTAGCTGTTCATATTAACGACACCCATCCGGCGCTTTGCGTTCCCGAACTGATGCGTTTGCTGATGGATGAACACGGCTATTCTTGGGACAATGCGTGGGGTATTGCGCAAAAAACATTGTCCTATACCAATCATACCGTAATGAGCGAAGCCTTGGAGCGGTGGAGTGAGTGGCTCTTTGAGGAGCAGTTGCCTCGCATTTATGCTATCACCAAAGAGATCAATCGCCGTTTGGTTGAACAGCTTAACGCCTTCTATCCCAATGATCCCGCCAAGGTCAATTATATGGCAGTAATTGGGGATGGTGAGGTGCGCATGGCCAATTTGTGTTTGGCTTGTTGCCACACCATTAACGGCGTATCTAAGTTACATTCGCAAATCTTAACGGATAGTATCTTTCATGATTATTACGTCATGGATCAGCGCCGCTTCTGTAATGTTACTAACGGTATTGCTTATCGCCGTTGGTTGTGTCAGGCTAATCCGGAATTGGCGGAGTATCTCAGCCAAAAAATTGGTAATGGCTATTTGAAAGATGCTTCCTGTTTGGAAAAGTTGCTCAAGT
>CALBKB010000189.1 GCA_937892635.1 uncultured Clostridia bacterium | reverse complement strand
CCTATGATGCAGTAGTCAATCCTGTTGAGGGCACGATGTTGACCGTTATGCGCGAGGGCACACAGGCCGTTGAGAATATGCATTTCTCCAGCTTTGATGAACTGATGGCACAGCTCATTCGCGCCATGAAAAAGTCCTTGCGAAACACCCCCGAACTGTTACCGATGCTGAAAGATGCCGGCGTAGTCGATTCAGGTGGCGCAGGTCTTGTTTGTATTTTTGAAGGCATTGGGTTAGCCTTGTCTGATGAGTGGATAGAGGAAGATGCGGCACCAATCGCCGCTTACGACGCCTCGATACTCACCGATTTTGATCCGGAATCCTTGCTGGAGTATGGCTATTGTACGGAATTTGTTTTGCAATTACAACCGTCCAAAGTTGATTTATCCAAATTTGTCATTGAGGACATGATTGCCCACCTCTCCACCCTTGGCAGTTCCATTGTTGCCGTTCAGGAACAAGCTCTGGTTAAGGTACATATTCACGCTTTTGAACCGGAGAAAGTTATTGCCTATGCCCGCACTCTTGGCGAATTCCTAACCATAAAGATGGAAAACATGTCCGTCCAACACAATGAAACGATGGCGCAAAAAAAGGATAAACTCAAATATGCCGTGGTGGCTACCGCATCGGGACAAGGGATCATCGATTATTTTCAAAAGATTGGCGCCAATATTGTCATTGACGGTGGTCAAACCAATAACCCTTCTGCGCAAGATTTTGTCTGTGCTTTTGAAAAACTCTATGCGGAGCACATCATTGTACTGCCCAATGACTCCAACATTATCATGGCAGCCAAACAAGCGGCACAGATTTATACGCAAGCTGATGTACGCGTCGTGGAAACCAAGTCGATTGCCGAAGGTTACTCGGCATTATCCATGCTGGATCTTTCTTTTGATACCGTTGACGAAGTGATCGACGAAATGACCGCCTTTTTGCCTCATGTCACCACAGCATACGTCACAACGGCTACACGCGACGCTTTCATTGATGGGGTATCCGTCACCAAGGACCATTATATTGGCTTGACCCCTAAGCATATTTACTGTGACAGCACCGACCCGGTAGACGCCGCCCAACAATTATTTGCTCATTTGCCGAATATGGACGAGAAGCAGGTGCTGATTGTTTTTGTCGGACGTGGCATTACCGACGATCAGACACAGCAGATAACGAAAATACTTGAAAATCGCTATGCTCTTCTGGAAATCGGCGTGATTGACGGACAGCAGGATGTTTACCAGTTCATTTTCGACATCGAATAGCAAAGAGGTTGCTATGAAAAAAATCATTATTGACACCTACGGTGCCGATGCCGGCACGTTACCCATGATCCTAGGGGCACAGCAGGTTTTGGATCGCCATTCCGACATCGGAATCGTACTGGTTGGCGACAAAACCGACATAGAGAAACACTGCGCCCTTTCCCGTTACAAAAACCGTATAGAAGTGGTTGCCGCCGATGACTTTGTTACCAATAACGATCCGTCATCTTGCGTCTTTAACGGAAGAGATACTTCATCCATGGTCCTTGCTTTAGGTCGGTTAAAAGAAGATGACGACTGTATCGGTCTATTATCTCCCGGCAGCACGGGCGCTTTGGTGGTTGGATCCATTTTTCGTCTGGGGCTGATCCGGGGATTGAAAACACCCGCCCTTTCCTCTTCGTTGCCGCGCATTGACGGTAAGATGGTATGCTTAGTGGATTGCGGGGCGAACGTCAACTGCACCGAAAAGGATCTGCTTACCTTTGCTAAATTAGGTAGTGCATACGCAGCTATCATGTATGCACAAGCCCTGCCGCGCATTGGCCTGCTTTCGGTTGGCGCTGAACGCAACAAGGGCAACGAGCTAACCCTCAAAGCCTATCCTCTCCTTGAGAGCAGCGGACTGAATTTTGTTGGAAACCTGGAAGGCAGTGACCTGATCATGGGCAAGGCGGACGTTATCGTGTCGGATGGATTTTCGGGCAATATTTTACTAAAAAGCCACGAAGCCGCCGGTCAGGTTGCTATGCACGTCATCAAAAGCATGAGAGAAAATGACAACTGCGCCTCACTTGACAAGGCATATGAACAACTGGCTTACCTTTATGATCTCAACGTGCGTGGTGGCGCTACCTTCCTTGGCACGACTAAGCCCATCATAAAAATGCACGGCGTTGCCGTAGCTGATACCGTTTGCGCCTGCGCCGATCAACTCTTACAGTTAGACCAATCAAATTTCTCTCAAAACATCAAGGATATACTATGCTAAAAAAAGAAGCAGCCCCATACGGAACTGCTTCTCATCATCAATCACACCTTCGTCCACTCGCCCACTTGCTCAAAAAATAGCGAATGGGAAAACCGAGTAACACGGCAAGATTGTATGTAATAAATAGCGGAATCGTCGGAAGGATCATACCCACCGTCCAGCAAACGGCGGTATAGGCAGCAAAACGAATCAAAAGCCGCAATAGGGTACCAATCAATCCGGAATATTTAAAATAACGGAAGGTTAAAAAGCGATTGATAAACTCACCAATCATCACCGCTGTAATCCCCACTGAAGGTAAGGTAAACCATACCGCTTGATATCCCCACAAAATGGAAATAGCAAGCGCAAGCGCTTCACAGTACAGTGACATATAAATCGAGGCGCGCGCCGAATAGAAGAGTCGCTTATAAATGCGAACCGTATCCAGAACAGGATTAAAGTGAGAGGATTGGTTCCCATCTATGTATATAGCGTCTATGGGCATGGTGGCAATCGGGATACGCTGTTTATCAGCATGATACAAAACATTCATTTCATAATCATACTTAGAACCCTCAACGCGTAATAACCACCCGATATGAGACACATCAAATCGCCGCAGACCCGACTGATTATCCATCAAATAATGTCCGGTCAGCAACGCGTAAACCCATCGGGAAAGGTCGTTTCCGAAGCGAGAACGCGGCGGTATATCACCACTCAAATCGCGCGTACTGAGCACCAACGATGCGCTTGCATACGGCTCGGAATTGATCCGCACGATATCTTCGACCGTGTGTTGGCCATCGGCATCGGCTGTTGTAAAATGACGACATGCAGGAAAATGCTCCAAGAGCGCAGCCATACCGTATTTTAGCGCAGCGCCCTTACCGGTGTTTTCGGGCAGATGAATGACTTTGGCATAAGCCTTAACCTGTTCGAAAATACTACGATAGTCTTCCCCGCTCCCGTCATCGACGACAAGACAGGCAAAGCCTTTATGTTTCAGTTGTTCCACCAGCATAACAAGCCGTTGATCAGGCTTATATGCCGGAATGAGCACAACGTCCATCGGTTACCCCCGTATTTTTATACTTCTCTTGTAGAAATCATTGATTTTGTCCATCAACTGTCTATTTGCTCTTCCGTTAGCGTCATACAACAAATCGGTGTGACCTGCCTGACCCGGTTGATCACACAGATAATACTCGACATGTTCGGATGAAATTTCATCCCGATGTGCCACAATGGATGCCCCATCAATGGCAACCGCTTCATCCTGCGTTCCATGCACGAGCAACACCGGTACATCGCTGGAATTAATGGTTTGAGCCGCCTGTATGTTGACAACATCGGCGCCGAATAGCATCGACTGATACAGCCATAATAATGGATAATTCCCATAGGCAACAAAGCCAACCCGTCGTGCGGCAGGCTCCATCACCGCCTCCATGGCACTGTTGATGCCACTGACACTGACAACAGCCGCTATGCCCTCATGGCGTTCCAATACCCCACAAACAGCATAGCCGCCGCGGCTATGGCCAAAAAGCAGAATAGCTTTACAGCCAAAACGCTGTTGCTCCTCAATATAATCCAAAGCCGCTTCCAAATCCAGCAGCTCTTGGGAAAAACCGACCGATGACGCTCCCTCGCTGTCACAATGTCCGGTACTATCAAACGAGAACACCGACCAACCACAATCCAAGAAACTTTGGATCTGCCATAAGTATTGGTCGTCGTCCGCACCGTAACCGGGTGCAATAACAACCAGAGCAGAGGTGTTCTGTGAGGGATAATAATGGCCTTTGAGCAGATTATCCCCGCATGAAAAATGCACCGTCTGGCGTTTGTCAATGATGTCTTGCAAGGCCTCTGTGGAAATCGACGCGCGCCGATCATATCGGGAAAAGGTGGCGTCGTAAACGCCTTTTGTCACGAAGAACGTTAACACCGCCACAAGAAGAATGGAAACAACGATAACTCTCAAAACCTTTGTTATGGATTTCTTTTTGGAAGATATCATTAGTTTCCCCCTTTTTCTATATCATATCACATCAAATACGGAGCTTACAAGATGGAATTTCAGCCAAAACCGTATACCGTTTTAACCGAAGAGGAATTCAGCCAACGTATGCCGCAGATTGAGCAAGCACTTACCGACTACGCGCATACGGGTTCCTTCTACACCTTTGACGGCAAACAAATTGCCTATCAATATTTTCTTTGTCGCAATGCGAAAGCCAATGTTGTCGTTATACACGGCTTTACCGAGTTCTATTGCAAATATTATGAACTCACGTGGTACCTGCTCCATGAAGGATATAATGTATTCCTATACGATCAGCGCGGGCACGGTCTGTCCGAGCGTGATGTAAAAGATCCGCAACTGGTGCATATCAACCATTTCGAGGACTAC
>CALBKB010000188.1 GCA_937892635.1 uncultured Clostridia bacterium | reverse complement strand
GTGTTCTTGCCTGGTCAAAGGTATATATTTATTCGTTCAAATAATTTCCGATTATCTGTATAAAGGATTGTTATAATGCAGTTTATTGTTCTTGACCTTGAATGGAATCAGCCGCCGCATCCCAAGCGCATGGTGCGCAAGCCGGTGGCGTTGGTGGGTGAGGTCATTCAGATCGGCGCCGCCAAGTTGGACGAGCATTTGGAGGTGGTGGACACCTTCAAAGCGATGGTCTGCCCCCAATATTATACCAAGATGCACAAGCACGTCACCCGCGTGACGGGGCTGACCGACGATGACGTGATTCAGGGTCTGCCCTTCCCCGATGCCTTTGAGAATTTTGCCAAGTGGTGCGGCGAGGACTGCGTCATTCTCACCTGGGGTCCCGACGATATCCCCATGCTGCGCACCAACATGATGCTCTTCGGCATCGACTGTGCCCTGCCGCCCTGCTACGATTTGCAGGTTATTTACGACGGACAGATCACCCATGAAAACCGCCAACATTCCCTTACCGCCGTGATGGAGGCGCTGGGCGAGCCGGCGCTGGAGGCGCACGACGCCCTCAACGATGCCCTCAACACCGCCAAGGTGTGCAAGCATCTGGATATGGTCAAGGGGCTGGCCGAGTACCCCACCCCCTCCCGCAACGGACAGGAGCGCACGGGCGAGGCCTATGCCAACAAGGAGCAGGCCATCGGCGCGCTGAACACCCTCTTCTGCCCCACCTGCGGCAAGCCGCTGGTGCTGTCGGCCTTCCGGGAGCAGAACATCCGCGCCACCGACGCCGTCGGGCGCTGTGAGGACGGGCACGAGTGGACGGTCACCTTCCGCTTTGTCAAGTGGCCCGACCGCCTCTACACCGCCTCGCGGCTGATGACCGAGCGCACGGTGGATGCCGACGCCGCCCCGCCCCAAAAGAAGCGGCGCAGACGGCGCAAAAAGAAACCGACCCAACAAAAAGAGCAGGCTTGACGCCTGCTCTTTTGTGTTATTTCATCTTGATTTCCTTTTGGTTGGTGGTGCTGCCGCCGTCGACGAGGATATCGACACCGGCCAGGTAGCCGTTGCGCTCATCGGCCACGCTCCACAGGGCAAAGCCGAGTTCTTCGGGCTTACCCATGCGCTTTTCGGCGGCAAAGTCGATGAGGAAGCCGCCGTCCTTGGCTTCGAGATTGCCCATGTCGGTGGCGATCAGGCCGGGACTGAGCGAGCAGACGCGGATGCCCTTCTTGCCATATTCGAAGGCGCATTTTTTGGCGTACCAGACCACGAAATTCTTGGAGAGCGAGTAGGCAAAGCCGGATTTCTGATAATCGGTCTTGGCCATGCCCGATTTCTTGACGACCTTATAAACAAAGGCCGTTTCGTCGGTTTCGGCGAGGGCGTACTGCTTCTTGTTGATGAGGAACGAGGGCAGGACGTAGGCCGAGTTGGAGGAAACGTCGACGATGACCGAGCCGGGGTTCATAACCTTGGAAAACTCCTGATTGATATAAACGGTGCCCAGCGCGTTGACGCGCACGATGGTTTCGGGATCGGCCATGGCGGGCGAAAGACCGGCCGCATTGATGACGTTCTTGATCTCGCCCAAAGAGGCGGCGAAGGCGACCAGTTCCTTGACGCTGGCGCGCGAGGAGGTGTCGCAGGTTTTATAGGTGGCCTCAATGCCCAGCGCTTTGAGCTCGTCGCAGGCCTTGCTCAGCTTAGCCTCGGTGCGTCCCGAGAGGACGACCAGCTTATCCTTCATCAGTTTGGCCGCTTCCAGGCCCATGCCCGAGCCGCCGCCGGTGATTACACATACATTTGCCATTTCTTCTTCTCCTTTTTATCATAGCCTTACGGCTTATTCCACAAAATCGGGGTAAATGCCCTTGCCGTCCTTGGTGTGGACGATCAGCTGATAGATATCGTGACCCGGATAGGGGTTGCCCTCGACCAGACAGGGACCGTCGGGGGTGAAGGCGACGTCCCAGCCGATGTAGCCCAGGCGCGGCAACTGCTCGGCGCAGGCGAGCACCAGCGCGCAGGCACGCTCCCAATCGGGGAAGGCAAAGCCGGCAATGGCGGCGCCGGTGGCCGGATGGGTGGCGTAGCACTGCCCTTTCTTGTCCACCGCGTCAAACTCGACCCGTCCGCTGTGTCGGTCGACCGGCACGACCATGCCGCCGTGGTTGAAGTTATCGACCGACTCCCCTGCCCCGCCGATGCGCCAATAGGTGCACACCAGCTGCGGCTTGCCCCCTTTGAGCAGGGTGACGGCGCGCAGGGTGTTGATGGCGTCGGGGTTGACGGCAGCGAGTGCCGGATGCTGCACAATCAACTGCTCACACAGCCAGCCTTGGTGGTCGGTCAGCAGGGTTTCGAGGGTTTGTTCGGGCGGTGCCGTTTGGGTGAAGCGGCGGATACCGCGGCCGCAGCAGCCGTCCATCGGTTTGAGCATAAAGGCGGTATGTTTCTGCAAAAAGGCGAGCAGGTCCGCCCGTTTATCGTCGGCCACCAGCGCCCAGTCGCGCCCGAAGGCGGCGGGGAATCGGGCGGCGAAGGCGGCCTTGTTTTCCAGCAGGTCGACCTGCGACGGGTCGTTATACTTGGCCCACAGCGCGGCGTTGCGGCCGCCGGTGAGGTAGGTGGCGCGCTCGGCCTCGGTGCGCAGCGCCTCATCGCCCGTGTGGTCGTAGGCCATCCACAGCACACCCGGCCAGAAGCCCGAGCACCACTCCTGCGGAATGGCCTCGCGGCAGTTCCATCCCTCCTGCGTGTCGCCGGCAAGGATATTGCGCGGCATCATCGTATAGTCACATGGTTGCAAAGCCTCCAGTGCCCGCTCCACTTGGTGGGCACAATAGTCGAGCGCCTCATCGGCATCAAGCGTAGGTGCTTTGCTGCCACAGGCTTCCATGGCAAGCAAGGTTATCCATAGGCAGAACGGAAGAAATCTCTTGTATCTCATTGTCATAATGATTATAGCTTGTTGGTATTACGATAACGTGTATAGTTCTTGGCCATCTTCTTGTCGATGGGCGTAAAGCGCACCGTGGCCCCTCCCCGTGACTGCAGGCCGAACTGCATAGTCTGCCCTGCCTGCACCACATACTCAGCACAGCGCACCTTGGTAGGGGTGGGCAGTGAAGGGTCGTCGGTATAGACCTGCGCCAAATATTGCGTGCCACTGTTCAGGAAGTCGAGCGGCAATGTCTGCAGCGAGCCCTCATTGCCTGTCATCAATGCCGCATACCACGCATCGCCCTGGCGGCGTGCCATCACGATATGGTCGCCAGGGTAGCCGCTGATGACACGGGTGTCATCGAAGGTGGTGGGCAGTTGTTCAAACCAGCGTAGCTCGGGCACCGGGGCACAGCGCTCGGGCGTGTCGTACCAAAAGATAGTCTGCAAGGGGCTGAACATCACGAGCGAGGCGGCCAGCTGATGGGCATGCGTATTGCGCAGGCGCTTGTCGAAGTAGCAGATGGTGTAGTCGGCCGCGCCATTGAGCATGCGGGTGAAGGGGAGGGTGACGTTGTGTGTAGCATCGGGCCACTCCTCATTGCCGCAGATACCCTCCTGAGTGAGCAGGTTGGGATAGGTGCGACTGAATCCCGAGGGGCGGAACTCGTCGTGTATGTTCATCATCAGGTGATTGTCGGCAGCCAGACGCACCAGATCGTGCAGCCAGGTGGCCCAGCGGTGACTGGCATACTGCACGAAGCCCGACTTCACGCCCACCACGCCCCAGGAGGCCCACAGGCTCAGCTTTTCCTCGGCGATCTCAGGG
>CALBKB010000187.1 GCA_937892635.1 uncultured Clostridia bacterium | reverse complement strand
CCGACGGATCAAAAAAACGCCGATATTCTCATTTGCGGTTATTACGGATACGGCAATACGGGCAAGCAATGAGGGCATTTGGTCAAAGATTTCGTCGGTGCTGTAAACAATGCTTGCTTCACAGATGGCTTTGCCCGGTTGCCGTAAAGAAGGGTCTGCTTCGGCGACACAGGCCATGACGACTTGTCCGTGTTTGAGTAGAATATCCGTAGCCTGTTTCTGTCCGTGATACAGATGCTCTTTGCTTTAGGAAGCCGGTTGGCCAGCCGTTCAATGAGGTTAAATTGTTTTTGGCGCGCATAAAAAATGGCGCGCGTACTGTCTATCATAGGATCACCCGTAGTTATTGTAACAAAATTTGGTTAACAATTCAATAAGAATATGTAGTTCCGCCGATGGCGGAACATTAGGCGAGTATGGGTTGAAGCTGATGTCCTTGGAGTGCTTGTGCTATGGTTTGAGGGATTTTATCCATATGAGCGACTAAGGACATGGGCTTTTTAATGGGATCGTCCTGGGAATAGGGGACAAAAAAGATGTGTTTCATGTTTTGCAAAAAACCGATATTGCGCGCACTGCCCGAGAGACCGTCATTGGTTGATACGGCAATGACAACGGGGCGTGCATTGCGAAGGTGAGATTTTGTGGCTAAGGTGACAGGCGTATCATAAATACCGGCGGCTAATTTACCTAAGGTGTTTCCGGTGCAGGGTGCGATCAGGAGAAGATCCAACAGCTTCTTGGGGCCGATCGGTTCTACCTGATCTATGGTGTGTAAGACCTTATTTCCGGTTATAGCTTCAATGGTTTGAACGTGTTGCGCGGCCTTGCCGAAACGGGTATCGGTCTGATAGGCGTTGTAGGACATAATAGGGATTACCTGGTAACCGATATCGCAAAGGACCTGCATTTGGGGGATCACCTGAGAGAAGGTGCAAAATGACCCGCATAGGGCAAATCCGATCCGTCGAGTATCTTCGTTCATTTTAACTCCTCCATTCGATTTAAGATGGTGTTTTTGATGTAAAGGGCAGCGGCACGAGGAGCGACCTTGCCCGGCAGGCCGCCGGCCGAAATGCAGGTGAGGTTATAACGGGAAACGGCATCCAAATCAAAACCACCGGGGGCGGAAGCCAGTTCCATCAAATAGGTGTGAGGATTGACATGTTTCAGGCAATCTGAAGTGAAGAGAGGGCTTGGTACGGTATTGAGAATGGCGTCGTAAGGCGTAGGATAGAGAAGGATATCGCGAATGTCTTTAGCAAGATATCCGTTCATGGCGGCTCGAGTACGAGCGGTATGGCTGCGCGCAAAGATGGTGACGTGAGCTCCGACAGCATCAAAGATACGAGCCAGTTGTTGTGCCACGCGCCCATAGCCGGTAATGGCAATATGGCTATCGAAAACAGTATCCGGAGAGTGTTGCATCAGTAATTGTAATGCGCCTTCTGCGGTTGGGATGGAATTGGATAAAATAAAGGATTCGTCATTGGCGTAGTCAATGGCCGTTACTTGGGGTGGAAGTGCAGGGAGTTTGCCGCCAAGCAAGATTTGATTGGGGTGTAAAAGAGATGTGATTTCCGAAAAGGTGATGGATTGCTCGGAAAAGGGGGCTGTAACCGTTACGTTATCATGAGTACAAGGAAGACCGAGCAGGCAGGCGTCGCAGTGTGCGAGCGCTGTTTCAATATCGGCACAATGAATGATTTCGTTGGAGAAGGCAAATTCGTTTTCTTCTTGGCCGAATAGTTTTACGATGTGACCGTCTTGGGCGAGCAACTGGGTCAGCCAAGTCATACGAAGATCGCCGCCGATAACAGCAAAGGCATATTCGGACATTTGATTTCCTCCCATACATACAATACTACTATTATCTTATGATGGTTGGGAGGTTGTGTGAGAATAAAAAAAGAGTGGCTGATCGCAAGGATCAGCCACAACAATCAGAAAGGTTAGCCGGCAAAGAGCGAAATAAAGAGGGAGGGAATCATCCATAGCAGGTGGAATAGCGCCATACGGGCGGGAGTAATAACGGCGTTGACATCGCCGGATGTAATGCCGACAAGCAGCATCAGTAGTGCGCCGCAGGCAAGAGCCAACGTTCTCATCACGACACAGGCGCGCACCGTGCCCATCAAACGACGGCAGTTGGCAAGGGCATAGGTGATGCCGGTGGCGCCGGTAATGGAGTAGATGCCTGCCGGGTGTTTGGGTTTGGAATCATCCTTATGATAGAGGCGGTCAAACTCATTTTTCGAGGCAATGGTGAAATGATGGACAGGCATCTCATACAACTGCGACATCAGTTCAGAGGTGATGTTGCAGTCACGGGTAAGTACCA
This sequence comes from uncultured Clostridia bacterium, assembly GCA_937892635.1. GTDB lineage: Bacteria > Bacillota > Clostridia > Oscillospirales > UMGS1783 > CAKSHC01. Next base: position 4,642 of record CALBKB010000187.1, on the reverse strand, counting down.
AAAGATTGAGGTTGCCCAAATGTATGCGATGCAGGTTGCGGAAGATTTGCTCGTCGCGGCAATAGGAGATGGAGAAGACTGCCAAAAGCTTTGTGCTATCGGCAAACATGACTACCTGGCGACCGGCACGCTTATATTTTTCTTCCAGATCAACCGAGGGAAGTTTAATACCGCAATCGGCAAGATATTGGCTGCTGCCGATAAAGTACTTCACATTATTGATATAGCCCGAAACGCCCTTTTCGGGGATCCAGTCAAAGTTATAGACCGGCAAAAGCATTTCTGCTTTATTATCCAAGATATTCATAAAGGCGCTGGCGACGGGGCTGCCGCTTTCGTGGAGAAGAGAGGCACAGTTAATGATAACATCATTGATGCGATCGTTGCCGTTAATCTTCATGGAATGGACAATAATATTTTCAGGCTTGAACAGATCGCTGTCGCAGAGCACCATGGTCGAGGTTTTGGAGAACTCATCGGCTTTAGTATAGCTGACAACGGCACTTCCGTTCTTTCGGATTTTAGAAGACACCGAATAAAAGGGAAGGGAATAGGCCAGATCATAGCAGAACGGAGTAACAAGGCAGCATCCGGCGGACAGAAGAGTGAAGAAAGACGGAACATCGTTAAACAATAAGGCGACTAAGACCGAAACGATCATAATGGCGACGCAGGCAAGGATACTTACGCGAGAGGTTTGATCGGCAAAGTTATAATCAAAGGAATTGCTTAAAAATCGCGTGATCAAATCCACGGAGCGGCAAGAACTGATGCGTTCTTTGTCGCTGTAAAGCTCTTTAAGCGAGTAGCCGCCGGCCACGTTTACGCAAGCCGTTTTTGTAGCGTCAAAAGCCAAAATCTCAAAATTTTTCAAAACATTTTTGTAATACAGATACTTGCCCAGCAACACAAAGAGAACGGACAGAGCGGCTACTGCGCAGTACATGCCGCCGATTTCCTCTCTTGCGATGAGAATATAAATGCAATGGGACAAACCGGCAATCACCGAGAGGGAAGCCAAGGAGGAGCCGGTGGGACGCAGACGAACCAGGCTGGCTATACCCTTTCCGATAATGTTGAAATTCAGTATAGCAATCATGCCAAGAAGAAAGAGGTTGGCAATGGCATGATTGGTGGGGGACGAGGTGCCAATGGAGGGCAAAATGTTGTCAATTACGCCGGGGAAAAAGTTTAACAGAGCCAGAGGCAAGGAGAGAATAGCGGTTACGATCGACTTGATGCCCGCGATATTGACTTGGAACATCAATTCCTGCTCAACGGTGGGGATGTCCTTCTTCTCGTAGATATCCTCAAATTCCTCGTTAATTTTGAATTCGTCCTCATTTTCCGGTGCGGCATTTTTCTGCTTGCGAGGGCGGCCGTTGATCAATTCGGCAGAGATGTTGTTAACGGAAGAAGTGTCGTATTGGAAGGTGGCATCCGAGAAAAAGTCACCGATTTTACCGAAGAGGGCGCGCTGTTCCGTGTTCATGGAGGAGGTTTTGCGAGTGTCTTCTTCGGTGGACACGGGATTGCGCATAGCCGTAGCTTCACGGATGGCGTTAAGATCAATGTAGCCACTTCTCATTTTGTAATTTTCTTCTTCTCGTTCGGACAGAATTTTTTTAATGGGGCGAATCGGCACAACCGCAGGTTCTTCAACCACCATCGTGGGCTGGTTATCGGGTGTTGGTTTAGTCGTGCCATCCATGGCGTTGGGGGAATTGTTGCTGAACAGTTCGGCAACATAATGGCGCGCCTGCTCCTTTTCTTGCTCGGTTACGGGGTCTTCATCGACTTCAACAGCACGGGCGATAGTGTGTAATTTTTTCTTCGGCTGTTCGACGGGCTGGCGAGGAGTCTCCTCCGTGGTATGAGCCGGGGCCGATGTTGCTTCCGATTTGGGTTGTTCGACAGCAAAATCTTTGAGTAAATTAGACCAGATGTCACCGGTGGTATTTCCCGAGACGTAATCATCGGCATACGCATTGTGTTTCGGGGGATCGGATTTGGGTTTATTCTCGGCGGCTCCAAATTCTTTTAGGATATCATCCAGTAAAAAATCCGAGGTTTTGTATTTATCAGATCCACTGGATAGCGTTTTATTTGGCGTGGACCAGATATCGCCTAAGATGGAATCAAATAAGTCTTTATCGGACATGGCTAATCTCCTCCGTCATTTATTTTTTACGTCACGCTGGCGCAATACTTCATACATCACAACGCCGGCGGCTACCGAAGCGTTGAGAGAGTTGACCTTGCCGCGCATGGGGATATTTACAAGAAAATCGCACTTTTCACTAAGCAGGCGACCGATGCCGAAGCCTTCATCGCCAATGATAAGGGCACAGGGGATGTTAAAGTCGGTATCGGTATAAACAGTGTGGGCTTTATCCGAGGTGCCGAAAATCCAAAGTCCCTTTTTCTTTAATTCTTCAACAGCGGCGACCAGATTGGGAACGCGGGCTATGTTGGCGTATTCCAATGCTCCTGCCGAAGTTTTGGAGACCGTTTCCGACAAGGGGGCATTGCCACGCTTGGCAACAATGATGCCATGTGCACCCGCGCCATCGGCGTTGCGAATGATGGCGCCGAAGTTGTGGGGATCCTTAAGTTCATCGAGAATAATTACAAAGGGCTTCTCGTTGCGGGCGGCGGCTAGATTAAGAATATCGTCTATGGTGCAATATTCCTTTTCGGCGCAGATTGCAATAATGCCCTGATGATTAGCACCTTCACACAGCTTATCCAACCGTACCGTATCGGAAAAAATGACAGGTATATCGGCCTTTTTTGCTTTGTCAATTATGCGGGAAATCTGCGGGGATGATTTTCCTTTGTTGACATAGATACGATCGACCGGATTACCGCTGCGGAGCAGTTCACCAACCGGATTGACACCGATGGCCAGTCGTTTACCGTTTAGGTTTTCCATGTATGTAGCACCTCAAATATCTATTAACTTCAATATTATACACTATAATTTCGCAAAATGAAAGGAATATTTCAAAAAAGTTTCAAAATAGTTACAGGAAATTTTATCAATATCAAAAACCTGACAAGAAATTCGGTTAATTTTGATTGAAAGATGGCGCTACAAATGGTATAATACTTAGTATGTATAATTGTAACACGAACAGGTGTGGATAGTACGATGAAACTGATGATTTTGGACTCCAACAGCATATTGAATCGAGCATTTTTCGGTATGCCGCCGCTGACAACAAAGGCAGGAGAGCCGACCAATGCCGTGTACGGTTTTCTTAATATTCTGCTCAAGTTGTTGCAGGAAGAGAAGCCGGATTATATTGTTGCCGCCTTTGACGTGAAGGAAAAGACCTTCCGTCACCACATGTATGATGGGTATAAGGCTCAACGCAAGGCTATGGCGCCTGAGCTGACTTCTCAGATACCGATTGCCAAGACGTTATTGGATGCTATGCGCATTCGTCGTTTGGAGTTTCCGGGGTTTGAGGCTGACGATATTATCGGAACATTGACGCGCAAATTTTCTGATCTGGATTGTGTGATTGTGACGGGAGATCGTGACAGTTTACAGTTAGTCAATGAGCGGACCAAGGTGTTGCTTTCGGTGAGCACCCGTTCCGGCAGTGAAAGTGTGAGCTATGGGCCGGAGCAAGTGATGGATAAATACGGTGTTGTGCCGTCGCAGCTGATTGATGTTAAGGCGATTATGGGAGATTCGTCGGATAATGTGCCCGGCGTGTTAGGTATTGGAGAAAAGGGTGCATCGGCGTTAATTGCTCGGTTTGGATCGCTGGAAAAGGTATATGAAAATCTGCAGGATCCGTACATTAAGCCGGCACAACGAGCCAAATTGGAGGAGGGAAAGGAAAGTGCCTTCCTTTCGCGGCAGCTGGTAACGATCAAAACCGATATGGATATTTCGGTGACGAAAGAGGAAATGGCTCGACGGGATTATGACACGGATCGTTTGTTTGATTTGTTGGCGCAGCTGGAATTTGATAAGTTTATTGCGCGTTTTGGGCTGCAGGAAAAACAGGCCGATGTTGGCGTAAGCGCGGATATTACGGATATGGATGCCGGTGCCTTGTTGTCCATGATATTACATGAGGACGAGATAGCCTTTTTGCCGATAGATGAAGACATGGTCATCTTTGCCGGCGGAGCGCTTTATCGGACAAGAACGGACGAGGGTTTTTTGCGAGAATTATTTTCGCGAGAGTTGCCAAGGAAGACGACCTTTGGCGTCAAGCCGTTTTTGCGTAGGTTGCTGGGATATGGGATTGTGGCTAAGGGCATTTCGTTCGATTTGAAAGTAGCGGCTTATGTGCTCAATCCTTCGATTTCCAACTACAGCATAGCCTCCATTTTGAGGGAGCAGTTGGCGGTTACGCCCGACAACGATCTTACGGCATGCGCTTATTTTCTGGATGCGGCGCAGAAGATGCGCGAGACAATGGAAGATGGCGGGATGTTGGCGTTGTTTGAGCAAATAGAGATGCCGTTGACCGAGGTATTGGCGCAGATGGAGCATCAGGGGTTCGGCATGGACAAGCAGCAACTGACCGAATTTGGAGCCATGCTGAGTAATCGTATCCATGAGCTGACGCAAACAATTTATTTTATGGCGGGTAAGCCATTTAACATTAACTCCCCC
>CALBKB010000186.1 GCA_937892635.1 uncultured Clostridia bacterium | reverse complement strand
ACCCTTACCCTTGCGGGCGGTTTGTTTTCTGTTGCACTTTCCCTAAGGTTACCCTCGGCGGACGTTATCCGTTATCCTTGCCCTGTGAAGCCCGGACTTTCCTCAGCTTACGCCCTTTCGCGCATAAGCCGCGACTGTCCAGCATGCATCTTCTATATTGTAATATAAACTTTCTTATATTTCAAGATTGAAAATAAAACATAAGTGCAGTATAATGTAAAATAAGTATGTATAGTGAAAAGGAGTTGTCACTATGTCAGTAGCACAGGATCGGTTACAAGAACGCATCCGCGGCAAAAGAGTTTCCATTATCGGCATCGGTGTTTCCAACACTCCCGTCATTAAGCAATTTGCCTCTCTGGGCGCCTTGGTAACGGCGCGTGATCGCAACCCTGCCCCCGTAAGCGATGCCGTCATGGAGCAATTTACAGCGCTTGGCGTTAAAACAGTGCTGGGTGACAGCTATTTGGATGATATGGATGATGATATCATACTTCGCACACCCGGCATGCGCTTTGATGCGCCCGCACTCGAGGCCGCACGTGCTCGTGGTGCACAGGTCACCAGCGAAATGGAGCTCTTTTTTGAGCTGTGCCCCTGCCCCATCTTTGCGGTAACCGGCTCGGACGGCAAGACGACCACCACCACGCTGATCTGCGAAATGCTAACCAAACAAGGCTTTACCTGTCATAAAGGCGGAAATATCGGCACGCCGCTTCTGCCCATCATTCATCAGATCGATTGTTCGGATCTTGCCGTTGTGGAGCTTTCGAGTTTTCAGTTGCACGATATGAAATGTTCACCGGATGTGGCCGTCATTACCAATCTCTCGCCCAATCATCTGGATTACCATACCGATTTTGCCGAATATATCGGCGCCAAGGCTAATATATTCCGGCATCAGACACCCAACGATCGTCTGGTCTACAACAGCGGCAACGCTGCCACCGTCGGCCTAATTGCCGACGCCCCCGGCACACGGGTTGCCTTCCATTGGGAAAAGACCGACGGGTGCTGCGTTTATTGTAAAGATGATACCATCTGCTATGTGGACGGCAGCGGTGAACGGGAAGTGCTTCGAACGTCCGATATTCGCCTGCCGGGTAAGCACAATATTGAAAATTACATGGCCGCCATCGCCGCCGTTATGGACTATGTGGATCCCGAACAGATTGTGGCTGTGGCTCGGGAATTCGGCGGCGTAGAACATCGTATCGAATTCGTCCGCGAAGTCTGCGGCGTCTGCTATTACAACGACTCGATTGCCTCCTCCCCCACCCGTGCCGCGGCAGGATTGATGAGCTTTGATAAACAGCTGATTCTCATTGCCGGCGGATATGATAAACATTTGGATTATACCGAGTTTGGCAACCTGGTCTGCGAACGGGTCAAGCACTTAATTCTACTTGGCGCCACGGCACAAAAAATTTATGACGCCACGATCAATAGCCCAACCTACGATCCCGCATCGATAACCATCACACGCTGTGATGATCTGTCTCAAGCGGTCGCAGCAGCAGCCACTATTGCTAAAAAGGGCGATATCGTCATGCTTAGTCCCGCCTCGGCATCCTTTGATCACTTCAAGAACTTTATGGAGCGAGGCAAGACATTCAAAGATTTGGTAAATGCCCTATGATCCGTAAGACCAGCCATACAGATCGGCTACTCCAACGACTTGACGACGATCCGATCGGCAATATCTACCCACGCGCCATATTGCAAGGCTACCCGCGTGATGATGCCTTCTATCGTGCCTTTGAAGGCGACGACGGCGTGGTACTTACCACCGGACACACCGCCTATATTTCGGGGGCATTTGACAAGGAAGAGCTCCGTCATTTTCTGACCATGCTGGGCATAAAGGAAATCATTTATCCCCATAAGGACGGCAATAAGCATATCCTTGTCTATCGCGGCTCTCCCCAAACAAGCACTGCCTGTTATGCTCAGGAATCCGACATGAGGGGCATTTGGCAATTGCTTTGTAAGCATTTTGAAAACATGCCCGATTACCGCGACTACTATCAGACCAAAACGGCACAACGCCTTTATCTGGGCGGAAAAACTGCCGTTGTGCGCGACGGTGAACGCATTGCATCCACCGCCTCGGTGCTCGTATGTGCCAAGGATTACGCCCTGCTTGGCGCCGTGGCTACCGATACAGCCTATCGCAAACAGGGACATGCAGGTAATCTCTTACGCCTGCTGATCAGCGAAGTATTAGAACATAAAAAAACACCTCTGATCCTGTGCGACAACCCGATTGCCATTCATCTGTATAAGAGTATGGGATTTGAGGAGTATGGAAAGATGACGGTAAAACCTTATGTATTTTAGTGAAAAAGCCACTGATTTGGCCAAGCAAGCCGACCACGCATTAGCTGACGTATACGCCACAATTGATGCCGTTGCCCAGCAAAACCAATTTCGCGTGATGAAGGCCTATCGCGATCACTATGTCAGTGAAAGTTGCTTTGCCGGAACCACCGGTTACGGATATAACGATAAGGGGCGTGACGTATTCGAAGAAATCGTTGCCGATGTGTTTGGCACCGAGGCCGCCTTAGCACGCCACAATTTTGTGTCCGGCACCCACGCATTAGCCACTGCCCTGTTCGCCGTTTTACGCCCGGGTGACACCTTTTATTACGTAACCGGCGCCCCTTATGATACCTTGGCACAGGTAATCGGCATTTCAGGCCAAGGCATGGGCTCGCTCAAAGAGTTCGGCGTCACCTATGGCCAATTAGAATTGACCGATAACGGCAAGATTGACTATACCGCATTGGAAAGCATATTAACTTGTCAGCCTAAGCTCATTTGCGCCCAGCGTTCGCGCGGATACAGCACACGTCTTCCCTTTTCGGTTGACGAGCTGGACAAACTCTATGACTTTGTTAAACAACGCAGCCCCCAAACATTAGTTATGATTGATAACTGCTACGGGGAATTCGTCGAAGATCGTGAACCCAAGGCTGATATGTTAGTCGGGTCCTTTATTAAGAACCCGGGCGGCGGACTCGCCGACACCGGCGGCTATATTGCCGGCACACGCGAGTGTGTGGATTTGGCCGCCTATCGCATTACCTCTCCCGGCACCGGCGCTGAAGTTGGGCCTACCCTTGGGCAGACTCGCAAATTGATGCAAGGTTTCTTTTTAGCCCCGCACACCGTTGCGCAAGCCTTGAAAACCGTTGCCTTTGCTGCTTGGCTTTTGGATGCCTGCGGTTATGAGGTGTATCCTTCCCCGTTTGCCAAGCGTCTGGATATCGTGCAATCCATCGCCTTCCATGACAAGGAAAAGCTGATTAAGTTTTGCGAAGGCATCCAAGCCGGCAGTCCCGTCGACGCCTTTGCCCGCCCCGAGCCGTGCGATATGCCAGGCTATGAGGATCAGGTTATTATGGCAGCCGGCGCCTTCACCCAAGGTTCTTCCATTGAGCTTTCGGCTGATGCCCCTATTCGTGAACCATACATGCTCTATTTGCAGGGCGGCATTACCTTTGAAAGCGGTCGATGGGGCATTTTAACGGCACTGGATAATATTTTAGAATAAGAAAACGGAGAGGAAATTCCTCTCCGTTTTACTCGCCCAATATCGTATACATATCAGCTGCATCCGACTTACCGGCATATTCATTGATAGCGTTGACCTTTGCCTTAACGATACGATTACCAAAAGTGATCTCGATCACGTCATCAACTTTAATGTCATACGAAGCCTTAACCGGTCTGCCGTTAACGGCAATACGCCCGCCATCACACGCCTCGTTGGCTATGGTGCGACGCTTAATTAGGCGCGAAACCTTCAAAAACTTATCAATTCTCATTCTTTCACCAAGAAAAAGAAGCGGTCAGGACGACCGCTTCCTTTTATTTCATCACTCAGATGGACTCTTTGAACTGCTTGCCGGCCTTGAAAGCGGGAGCCTTGGAAGCCGGGATGTTGATGGTTTCCTTGGTCTTGGGGTTGCGGCCTACACGAGCATTTCTGTGCTTAACTTCGAAAGAACCGAAGCCAACGATGGAAACCTTATCGCCCTTTTTCAGAGCAGCGGTAACCTGGTTAACGAAAGCGTTAACGGCCAGTTCGGAATCTTTCTTGGTCAGACCAGTTTCGGCAGCAACGGCTGCAATGAGTTCGGTTTTGTTCATGCTTTTGTCCTCCATAAAAAATAATTATTTAGATAATCGAAGGTAGAACCTTCGTTATGCGTTCTTTTGCGCTTTGACAGCATCCCAATGCTTGTCCAATTCTTCAAGACTGCAATCCGTCATCGACTTACCTTCCGCCGCGACTCGCGCCTCTACTTCAGTAAAACGGCCGATGAATTTATCCGTTGCCATGCCAAGCGCTTCCTCTGCATCGACACCGCACTTTCGAATCACATTAACGGCAGCGAAAAGCAGATCGCCCGCTTCCTCTAATACCGCCTGCTTGTCCGCCTTGGAGACTGCGGCAAATAACTCGTCGCTCTCCTCATATAGTTTAGCAGCGGCCTGCTGCGCCGTATCCCAATCAAAGCCAACCTTAGCAGCACGGCTTTGCACCTTCTGAGCACGCATCAGAGCCGGCATACCTCGGAAAATATGCTTCATGATTCCCGATGCCGAAGCACTTTCGCCTTTGAGTGCCTTTTCAGCCTTCTTGACTTGGTCCCAAGTATCCAACACTTGTGCACTGGTTTCGGCCTTAGCATCGGCAAAAATGTGCGGATGACGCCGAATCAACTTCTTGCAGATCCCATCGGCCACATCATCCATATTGAACCGATCATCTTCCTCCGCAATACGGGCATGAAAGACTACCTGCAACAACAGATCCCCAAGCTCCTCGCAGAGGATGGCATCATCATCGTTATCAATCCCCTCGCAAACCTCATAGGCCTCTTCAATGAGATTCTTGCGAATGGAACGATGCGTCTGTTCTCGATCCCATGGACATCCGTCCGGAGCACGCAATATTCTCATGATTTCCACAAGATCATCAAGACGATATTTTTCCTTAATTTTCAAGGACTTTTCCATTTCCATTTTACCCTATCCAGTTCCTTTTTTCAAGTGTTTTCTCAATTTTTTTTGCTTTTGGCAGAAATTCTACATCCTCTTTTTTAATCGTCCTACTCATGAGGATGAAAAGGATATAAACTACTGCCGCTAAGCCAATCGCTGCCACGGTCGCCAGGCTGTTGCTCACCATCTTCGAAGCAACGGCATAGACACCCCACGCCGTCAATCCGCACAACGCTCCGCCGATCAGCGGCTTGATATAAACCGATACCATGTCGGCTCGCGTTTTGGTAATGCGATACAAGGCGATCAGGTTAAGAGCAAACAATACCCCATACAACACAATATTACTAATGGCCGCTCCCAAAATACCGATACCGGGGATAGCCACCAAGAAATAGTTGCACACAATCTTAATGGCAATGGCAATGCCGGTATTGATCACCGGCGTCGACGCCCGTCCCACCGCCTGCAACAGCGGCGCAAAAATAGCGGCGCAACACATAAAGAAGAAAGCTACGCCCAAGCAGGAAAGCAACGGCGTGGCAATCTCAATCCCCTTTTCATCGCTGAAAAGCAGGTTGAGAATCGGACCGGATAAGGCCATCATGCCAAAGGCGCAAGGCATCGCCACCAACGAGCAAAGTTTTATCGCCGTATTGACCGTTGATTGCAAACGTTCTTGCTGTTTAAGAGCAAAAGCAGCCGACACTGCCGGCAACACCGAAATACCAATGGAAATAATGATGGTATAGGGCATCTGAAATACCGTGTACGCCATCGAGGAGTAGGCACCATAGAGCTGTTCTACCATTTCGGTGGTGGCACCGGGCAGTTCCAGCAATCGACGCTGCACAATCGCAAGATCCACAGTACTTCCCAGGTTGCTGGCAAGCGCACCGACCGTTACGGGAAAAGCAATTAAGATAAACTTTTTCATGACCGAGGCAAAAGGAGCCTGAGCCGGCGTTTGTTCCCCGATCGGATATATGCGATCATGCTTACGCTTTAAGACCCTTTTACTGATCATCAAAAACAGCATAGAAACAAAAGAGCCAAAGGTAACACCACCAACGGCGCCGGCCATAACAATGGGCATATCAAATCCCATATCCAACAGCACATACGCACCGCCCAGGCCAAAGATCAGCTTAATGAGAACCTCGAGAATATTACCGATCGCCGAAGGGGTCATGTTCGAATAGCCTTGCGCATACCCCTTGAAGACCGATTGCACCGAAACGAAGAGAATGGCCGGCGCCATAGCCCGACAGGCCGGTGCTGACTTGGTGGTGCCGCTGATTAAGAGGGATATATCATCCGCAAAAACAAAAAACAATACCGAACATAGCAATCCCACCATGACAAAGGTGAGATTAGCGGCACGGGTAACGTTCTTAATATCACGGTAGCGTCCCAGCGCCACATATTCGGAAATACACTTAGCCACCGCCACCGATAAACCGGCCGCGGAAATATTTATCAACGCCGTATAAATGGTATAGGCGTTGGTAAAGTACAACATAGCATCCGAACCGACAATATTGGTCAGCGGGATCTTAAAGCATGCGCTAATGACCTTAACCAATACACCGGCTACGCCGAGAATGGCGGCACCTGTTATGAAATTTTGCCCGCTGCGACTGCCGGACGACGGCTCGCGCTTAGAAATATTCGACAAGAATCACACAACCTTTCATTCTTCTATTATACTCTTTCATGGCAACATTTACAAGAATGTATTTACTTTTTCAGCCTTTTGCGATAAACTTTATACAGTATACTACGCGCATAAGGAGCATAATCATGACAGAAAACAAAATTGGTATCGTATTTGCCATGCAAGAAGAAGCGGCACCGCTTTTATCGCGCTTGAACATGACGGAATACTCTGAGCCCTATCTCGGCGCTCGCTTCTATGAAAAGGGCCGCGTGGTCATCGGCGTCGGTGATGTCGGCTCGCTGGCAGCCG
>CALBKB010000185.1 GCA_937892635.1 uncultured Clostridia bacterium | reverse complement strand
AAAGCCCGATCCATTTTATTGCGTGTTTCATGTTGCCCCTCCAATCACACGTGCAGGTGCTTTCTCATGGGAATCAAGCTACCCAGCGCACCCATCAGCACGGCAAACAGGCCAAAACCGCCGACCACGTACCACTGGACCGATGCCCACTCAATAGGCGCAAACAGCGCCAATTGCTTGACGGCGGGGGCGAGCAGGAAATTATAGACATACCATTGGGTGAAATAGGTGCAGGCAAAGGCGATCAAGCCCAAGATCACACCCTCCAACACGAAGGGACGACGGATATACCCATCGGTGGCACCGACGTATTTCATGATGCTGATTTCGGTGCGGCGGGCAAAGATGGTCATGCGAATGGTATTGGATACGATAAAGATGGAAACAAACAGCAGCACCAACACAATCGCCATACCGGCTACGCTGACTGCCTGACGCAGGGCAACGAGGGTGTTGACCACCTCGGAAGAGCTTCGGATATTGACGACCTGATCAAATTGGGCGACCTGTTCGATGGTTTGGTCATACCGCTCCAAGTCGGCCACTTTGATGTGATAAGAAGCGCGCAGCGGGTTGTGCTCTTTGAGGTTATCGAACATATCCTCCTGATCGGGGAACATGCTCATATACTCTTGCAGCGCCTCGTCCTGCGACACGTAGTAGACCTCGGCCACATTTTCATGAGCGCGCAGCTGATCGCCCAGCGCGTTGGACTGGTCCTCGGTGGCGTTCTCGTCGATAAAGACGACGACCTCGTCCTCTTTCTGCATTTGCACCACAAAGGCGTTGAGGTTAGCCACGATCAAAACGGCAGAGCCCATAATAAGCATACAGGCGGCCATGATGATGATAGAGGCCACAGACATCCAGAAGTGCTTAAAAATGCCGGAACAGGCATCCTTAAAAACTCTCACAGCACATACCCTCCTTCCCGATCGGACACGACATGGCCGGTGTTGAGGGTAATGACTCTTTTATTATAAGCATCGACCAAGGTATTATCATGAGTAACGATAACCACGGTAATATTTTGAGCGTTGATGATGGAAAACATCTCCATAATCTCGCGGCTCATAACCGGGTCAACGTTGCCGGTAGGTTCGTCGGCAATGATCATGCGGGGCGCGTTGATAATGGCGCGCGCCAGCGTGACGCGCTGTTTTTCGCCGCCCGAGAGCTCGTTGGGATATTTATTGGCTTTATGCGGCAGCCCCACAAGGGTGAGCACGTATTTGACCCGCTTGCGAATCTCACTTTCGGGCTTACCGACCACGCGCATGGCGAAAGCGATATTTTCATAGACGGTTTTGGTTTCAATGAGACGAAAATCCTGGAAGACGACGCCCATGGTGCGGCGCAATTTGGGGATTTGACGGCGACGGATCTTGCTGATCTCGAAATTATTCACAACAACCTCGCCGGAGGTGGGCTTAATCTCGCCCATCAACAGTTTGATCATCGTACTTTTACCGGCTCCCGACGGGCCGACGACGAAAACGAATTCCCCGTCTTGAATATCAAACGATACATGATCAAGGGTGTTGACGCCGTTGCCATAGGAGTGGCTGACATCCTTAAATGAAATCATTTCTTTTCAAGCTCCTTCTTAGAACTGGGTCGGTTTGGAAGACAAATACTTACGCACCAGCAGTGCCATTTTGAAGATGATAGCATCTTCAAATTCGCGGATATCCAACCCGGTGATGCGCTGGATCTTGTCCAAACGATAGACAAGCGTATTGCGGTGAACGAAGAGTTTGCGTGCCGTTTCGGACACATTGAGGTTGTTTTCAAAGAATTTATTGATGGTAAAGAGGATCTCCTGATCCAACGATTCGACCGAACCGCGATCAAACACCTCGCGCAGGAACATCTCGCACAGGGTGGTGGGCATCTGATAGATCAGGCGGCCAACGCCGAGATTGTTATAGGATACGATATTTTTCTTTTTCTCAAAGATCTTGCCGATCTCAATGGCGATCTGCGCTTCTTTATACGAACGGTTAAGATCATGCAGGTCGCGCACCACCGTGCCGATGCCGGCGCAGGTGTGAACGTACAGTTCCCCTTCCAGCAACGAAATGATCGAGAGAGCCAACTGCTCCAAATGCTTGGGCTCAACACCGGGATAGACCTCTTTAACAAGCAGAATATCATGCTCGTTGATGGAAAGCACGTAATCCTTCTGCTTTTCGGGGAAGAGAGAGGCGACCAGATCCAAACTGGCCAGATCTACCTTATCCACCAGACGAAGCAGGATCACCACGCGATCAACCTCACCCAAAAAACGCAACTGTTTGGCTTTAAGGGCAATATCCGAATCGCGGATATTATCCAGCACAATATTTTTAAGGAAATCGGCACGGCTGTAATGATCGTTATAATACTCGCGCACGCTACCCAGCGCAATCGAAAGCACGCCTGCCATTTTATCGGCAAACTCATCGCCGCCATCGACAAAAATAACGTATTCGGGGCGGATATCGCTACCGATAGCACGGTAGGTCTTACCGCCGGAAATGGCTGTGGCGTAGGTGTATCCGCCGACGGCAGGCATGTTGGCACTGTCGTCCTCACCAATGCGGGCTAAATCACTGCAGGCGATAACGGTACCCTGCGCATCGACCACACCAATGTCGCGGCCTATCGTACCGTACATTTGAGATACAATTGACTGAAATAGTTTGCTTGCCACGGTTCTTCCTCCATGTTTGGATCTTTTTCATTCCTTTTTGGGGATTTTGCATAAATCGACACTTATATTTTATATGAAATCACCAAGAGATGCAACTCTTTTTTACCGTTTTGTAAGAATTTATTGATCATTTTCACCAAAAAACGGAGGGAAAAATACCCATTTTTAACCTATTTTGCACATACACCCATTTTAACGGAAAAAAGGTTGCAAAATATCCGTTTTTTTGATATCCTTATCTAATAAGAAAGAAAAAGGGGTTAACGCATGGACACCAATGATATTTCCAAAACCTTTGGCATACTTTCCTTTGGCGACGCGGCGATGAAAGAGCGTCTTTCTCCTGCTGCCTATGCCTCCATTCGCAACACCATTGACGAGGGCAAGCCGATGGAAGCTGCCACCGCCGATGAGGTAGCCAACGCCATGAAGGATTGGGCCATTGAACACGGTGCCACCCATTTCACCCACTGGTTTGGACCGCATACCGGCATCACCGCCGAGAAGCATGACTCCTTCCTGAACATCCGTAACGGCAAAGCCATTATGGAATTTTCGGGCAAGATGCTCATTCGCGGCGAAGCCGATGCCTCCTCCTTCCCGTCGGGCGGCCTGCGCGATACCTTTGAAGCGCGCGGCTAC
>CALBKB010000184.1 GCA_937892635.1 uncultured Clostridia bacterium | reverse complement strand
ATAACGACTATATCCTTACCGTCGGCGTGGTAGCCGATGTAGATGCCGCCATCGCACACATTAACCAACACGGCACCAAACACAGTGAAGCCATTATCACCGAAAATGCCGAAAACGCCGAACGTTTTCTTCGCTCCATTGATGCTGCGGCCGTATATCACAACGCCTCCACCCGTTTTACCGACGGCTTTGTCTTCGGGCTGGGCGCCGAGATCGGCATCTCAACCCAAAAGCTGCACGCCCGCGGGCCAATGGGGCTGCGCGAACTGACCACCTATCAATATCGCATCCGCGGCGTGGGTCAAGTGCGCTGATCGGTTGACTTTTCCTCAAATTGCGCATATAATAAAAAGCGTCGCCCCACGGCGACGACCTGCGGGTATGGCGGAATTGGCAGACGCGCCAGACTTAGGATCTGGTGGGCTTCCCGTGCAGGTTCGACCCCTGTTACCCGCACCAAACCCCCAAGGACGGTTGTCCTTGGGGGTTTTATGCGTTTTAGGCATTGTCAAATACCCTTCCTTCTTGTATAATAAAAGAAAAGGAGGGATATCTGTGGCAGAAAACATACATGCCGGTCATCGCAATCGGATGCGGGATCGTTTTCGCTCCAGTTCGTTGCAGGCCATGGAAGAACACGAGCAGTTGGAGTTGCTTTTGTTTTATGCCATTCCGCGCACCAATACCAATGAAACGGCACATCGCTTGCTTAACACCTTCGGAAGCATTCCCGCCATCATTGACGCCCCTCTTGAGGAGATCGAACACGTGCCCGGCGTGGGCGCCGGAGCCGGCACCTTCTTTCGCCTTTTGCGAGAACTATATCCGATCTATGCCCAGAAACACAGTCGGGCCAAGGCCATCATCAAAAAACCGATTGATGCCGCCACCATTTTGTCCGACCTATACACCTACATCCAAGCCGAAGCGGTTACCATGATCCTGCTCAATGATCATAAAAAAGTGCTCTTTGCGGGGCTTGTGCATGAAGATACGCTCAACTGCGTCCGTATTGATCTGCGCCGCATTGCCCAAATGGCGCTCAGTTATGATGCCTCGGCCATGATCCTGGGGCACAACCACCCATCGGGGTTGTGCCTGCCGTCGCCGCAGGATTTGCGCGCCAATGCCCAGGCGGAAGAAAGCCTATCCAATCTAGGCATCACTATGCTCGATCACATTATTATGACCCAAGATAATTTTTACTCGTTCGCCGAACGCGGGCACATCCTCAGTCAAAAACCGGTCTGGGGCCAAAACGGCACGGCCAGCATCCGGGCCGAATATCAATACGAAAAAAAATGAAATAAGTGTCCGTCGCTGTTTCTTGTCCGCAAAAAATCGAGATAGCACACACATAAACGATAGTATCTTCCTCACAATAAGAAGAAAGAGTTGTGGAGGAAACTATGCCGATTCTTACCGTTATCCTTACCTCGCTGCTATCGGTAGCGGCGCTTTTTATCATTGCAAAAATTATGGGGCATAAGCAAGTGGCGCAGCTGGACTTTTTCGATTATGTCAGCGGCATCACCATCGGCTCAATCGGCGCCGAACTGGCTACTGAGCTGGAAAAGCCGTATCTACCGTTGATTGCGTTGACCGTTTATGGGCTGGTGTCGTTGCTTCTGAATCTCATCGCCCATAAACTGCCGCGCACCCGCAAATACATCAACGGGACGCCCACCATTCTCCTAAACGAGGGCAAGCTGTATCGCCAAAACTTGAAACAAGCCAAGCTCGACCTTTCGGAATTTATGCTGCTGTGTCGAGAGCAAGGATACTTTGACCTGGCCGAGATCCAAACGGCCATTTTTGAGCACAACGGAAAGCTTTCCATCCTGCCCAAGGCGGCAAACCGCCCGGCCACCCCCGAGGATTTGAAGATCCCCGCAAAGGCTACGCATATCGGCATAGAGGTCATTATGGACGGCCGGATCATGGGCGAAAATTTATCGCGTGTAGGACGTGACGCCAACTGGCTGGACAAGCAGCTGCGCTCCCAACGCTATCACTCGGCCAAAGAGATTTTCCTGGGCATCTATCGCCCCGATGACGATACGTTAACTCTTTACCCCCATGGGTAATGCCTGCCTATATCGCAACATAAAAAAACAAATCCGAACCAAAATTGGTTCGGATTTGTTGTTGGTGCGGATAAGAGGACTTGAACCTCCACCGAGTTGCCCCGACTAGAACCTGAATCTAGCGCGTCTGCCAATTCCGCCATACCCGCATATTAACTTTTTTACGGGCAGCCGCGCCCGCGTGACTCTTGCGGTGCCCAAAATTTATTTCGGCTTGGAGCGCCGATAAATTTCGACCGCGGCGCCTTTTCGTGCTCCCTGCACCCGCCGCAGGCGGCGGTCGCACTCAAAGCCTACTCATTATAGTATGCAACGGGTGGTTTGTCAATGCTTTTCACTTTTTTTGCGGGGAAAAGCCGCCGAAATCACCAACAAGAGACACACACACGATGCGCCGCGAAAAATCTGTGACGGTATTTCGCGGCCGTATTTTTGTGTGAAATAGAAAAGGATTGCAAATTTGAAGATAACGTGATATACTTATACTGGTATGCCTTGCGGCTACCAAAATTTTGAACAAACATCGCTCTGCCCCGTTTGGGCCCATTAACGGAAAGGAAGCGTTTAAAGTATGGTATGTAAAAAGTGTAAAAAGCGCATCAGAAAGGACGAGGTGTTCTGCCACCATTGCGGCGCACCCCAGACCGAGACGGTCAGCCTGGGCGCCATCAACGCCAGCGCCACCGCGCCCAAGAAGAAAAAGAAGACCGGCAAGATTGTGCTGACCATTCTGCTGTCCCTGTTGGCCATCGTCGCCGCCGGCGCCGTAGCCATCTACGGCTGGGCTCACTGGCTCATCGACAGCAACATCCAGCAGGGCAGCGAACTGGAAAAGAGCGAGTTGAGCATCAATAACGAACTGCCTCCCGAGGAGAAGGTCATCAACATCGCTCTGTTCGGCCTGGATAACCGCGACGCGGACACCGACGGCCACTCGGACGCCATCATCATCCTGTCCATTTCTACGGTTCCAGTTCTATTGACAGTATTTTGGATCGATGATATAATAACAGCGCAACAGAATAGCTTTGATGCAGACACTCTTGACGGGTGTCTGCATTTT
>CALBKB010000183.1 GCA_937892635.1 uncultured Clostridia bacterium | reverse complement strand
GGAAGCGGCGCCGAACTCGACGATACTATCCTTCATCTCCCGCTTGATGACCGACAGCCGCCGACCGTTCACATAGGCACCTTGGCCCAGCTGCGCGGTAAAGCATTCCTCACTGTAAGGATTGAAGACGACACCGAAAACAACGCGGCCGCCCTCATACAGCGCCAACGAAACGGTACTTAACGGATACCCGTAGACATAGTTTGTCGTACCGTCAATCGGATCGAGGATCCAGGACGGATCGGACAACCGACCATCCTCCTCCTCACTAAAAAAGCCGATGTGCGGATATAAAGCATGCAATTGTGCTTTGAGAAAATTGCTAATGGCGATATCGGTAGCCGTAACAAAATCGGCAACGCCCTTCATGCGTACATCGTGCCGCATATCCTCCGACACGATCAGCGACTTTGTCTGACG
Organism: uncultured Clostridia bacterium; assembly: GCA_937892635.1. Classification (GTDB taxonomy): domain Bacteria; phylum Bacillota; class Clostridia; order Oscillospirales; family UMGS1783; genus CAKSHC01. The sequence continues at coordinate 1,191 of CALBKB010000183.1, read as the reverse complement.
AACCAGATCGATGATTGTTCCATAATCCATAGCCTACACTCCTTTATATCTTATTTATATCACAGTTTTGCTTCTTCTGCAAGAAAAAGCGACCCTTCGGTCGCTTTTGCCTTATTTCTTCATGCTCTTTTGATATAAAATTTCGGTAGCGAAGGCCAGTTTGGTCACCACGTTGCGCTTGGTAACGGGATAGCAATAGAAAGAGTCGTCCTCGGTCGAGATATCGACGCAGTCCTCGGGACGGACATAGCAATAGTCGTATTCGACATGCAACGAGTTGGTCTGAATGGGCTGGCGCTGCACGTAATAGTCGGCGCCGCGATAATGCCCTTGCAGAACGAAGCCCTTTTCGGGGTCGTGGGTGAGTTTGGCCTTGCCGATGTAGCGGAACATGGAACGGGGCAGCGCGTAAACGTCGACCTCATCCTCAAAAGAGTACTCGCCCTTTTCGATCTGCTCCTCCACCTGCTTGCGTTGCCACAAGAACCAGTCGGGGATATGATCGAACTCGGTCTCGCCGTCGAGGGCTTTGAGATAGCCGTCCTCCTGCCACAGCCAGCGCTTACCGCAGGCCTTACAATAGAGCTCGGCGCCCTCGCTGGCCATTTCCGATTCAACCTTGCAGTGGGGGCACTGATACAGCACCTTGTGCAGACCCTGAGCGCGAAAAGGCTCGGTGATGCGGATGTTGTTATCCTTCTGGTACTGATAATCGTCATACTGCATGGCGTCGTGCACGGCCTTGTTGATCTCCTCGACGCTCAGGCTCTTGACCTGCTCGGCGGTGAGGATCTGAGTGAAGGTGGCGCGCAGGGGCGCTTTGCGTTTATGACGGAAATCCCAGAAGGGTGAATAGAGGTGGTTGCCATGATGGAGCATGACCACGACCGGTACCTTATTCATTTTAATGAGTTTACCCAACGATTCGGGCATATAGTTGGTAATGCCGGCGGGCGTATAGCGAGCCTCGGGATACATGCTCAGCACGTCGCCCCGACGGAGCACCTTGGCGATGGACTTGATGAGATGCAGATCCATGGTGTATTTGCGGTGGCAGATGGCACCGATCCACTCCAGCAGGAAGCCCTTGATCACATAGCCGTCAATGCTGACCACGTTACTGACCGGGTGCGGGTAGGTTGCCATGGCGGTCAGCTCAAAGTCAATAAAGTGCATGTGGTTACTAAGTAA
>CALBKB010000182.1 GCA_937892635.1 uncultured Clostridia bacterium | reverse complement strand
CGGTTTCCCGCGCTTTCGCGCCGACCAGCTCTATGGTCATCTGGCCCGCGGCATTGCCGCTTGGGAGGAGATTCCCAACCTGCCCGCAACCATGATCGATTGGCTGCGCCGGAATGCGCATCTTACTTCTTTCCAAATTGTAAATAAATACACCTCAGCCCTTGACGGAACGGTCAAATATTTAGTAGAATTAGAGGGTAATGCCCGTGTTGAATGTGTGGTCATGCGTTATGAACACGGTCTATCGGTCTGTTTGTCGACCCAAGTGGGTTGCCGCATGGGCTGCGCCTTCTGCGCCTCGACCATCGGCGGCTGCGAGCGAAACATGACGGCCGGCGAGATTCGTGACCAATATCTGTTTTTGGCCAAGGACATGGGAGAACGCATTGATTCGATCGTTCTCATGGGTATGGGCGAACCGCTGGATAACTATGAGAACGTATTGCGCTTTATCCGTTTGATCAACGAGGAAAAGGGCGTGCATCTTTCAACGCGTCATATCGCCCTGTCCACCTGCGGCTTGACCCCGCGCATCCGCGAGCTTGCCAAAGAAAAACTGGGCATTGCGCTGGCGGTATCGCTGCACGCGCCCAATGATCGGCTGAGAAAGCAGATCATGCCGGTGGCGCACACCCATGCCTTGCCCGAGCTGATCGATGCCTGCGTGGACTATGAAGCGGCTACGGGGCGGCGGGTCACCTTTGAATATACCATGATTAAGGGCTTTAACGATTCGTGCGAATGTGCACAGGAATTAATTACCCTGTTGCAGCCAATGAAGAATCGTCATGTCAACCTCATCAGCGTCAATCCCGTCGAAGGACGGTCATTTCACGTCTGTACCAAAGAGGATATTTTCAGATTCCAAAAAATACTTCGCGCCGGGCATGTTAACGCCACGGTGCGCCGCACCATGGGGCGTGACATCTCGGGCTCCTGCGGTCAGCTAAAACGCAAAGAAAGGTCGTGAAAGATATGCAGATCGTCGGCATGACCGACAAAGGCGTTGTCCGCGCCGAAAACCAGGACACCTTTGTGCACGGCAATTTGACCGAGCAAACGATATATGCCGCCGTGCTCGACGGTATGGGCGGTGCTAAGGCGGGACGATATGCCAGCACCTTGGCTGCCGAAACCTTTGTTTCGTCGCTGACCGAAGATATCCCAGCAATCGAAGATAACCCCGCGCCCACTCTTCACCGCATTCTGAAAGAGGTAAACGACGTTGTCTATAACAAGGCCGTCGGCCATGTGGAATATGACGGCATGGGCACCACCTTTGTGGGTTGTGTGTTGTATGACGGCGTGGGCATCATTGCCAATGTTGGCGACAGCCGCGCCTATCTAATCAACAAGGACACCTGCAAAGCCGTCACCCACGATCATTCGATTGTGGCGGCGCTCGTAGAGTTGGGCGAGAT
>CALBKB010000181.1 GCA_937892635.1 uncultured Clostridia bacterium | reverse complement strand
CCCGTTTCCATCCATGATAATGCCGATATGCGTAGGGATGACGCATTGAGAAATATCTGTTTTTTTACCCAACAGTCCCACAAAAGTTCTCCTATGATGTGATTGACCCCGCAGCCGCCGTGCAGCTGCGGGGAATATATACCTTAGACCGATTTAAGTTCTTTTTCTTTTGCCGCGTAAGTTTCATCAATGAGCTTGACACTCTTATCGGTCAATTCCTGAATATCTTTTTCAATGACCTTGTAATCGTCTTCGGTGATCTCACTGGCCTTCTGCTGCTTCTTGTATTTGTCGATGGCATCACGACGAATGGATCGAATCGAAACCTTCGCCGACTCCGCCATGGCCGAAACCTCTTTGATCAAGTCTTTACGACGCTCTTCGGTCAAGGGCGGGAAAACCAGACGAATGACCTTACCGTCGTTGGAGGGATTGATACCGATATCCGAGGCGTTGATCGCCTTTTCAATGGGCTTAAGCTGGGAAGCGTCATAGGGCTGAATCACCAACACGCGCGCCTCACTCACCGAAATGGATGCCATCTGATTGAGCGGCATTTCGGTGCCGTAATAGTCAATACGAATCTTATCCAAAACAGCAGGATTGGCACGACCGGCACGCACGGCGGCGTAATCCTTTTCCAATACGGCAACCGTTTTGTTCATTTTGGTTTCAATTTCAGGATAACTACCCTTCATCACTTAATCCTCCTCCACTAATGTTCCGACATTTTCGCCGGAAATGGCTCGTACAATATTATCCGGATCCTTCATACCAAATACCAAAATAGGAATATGGTTGTCTTTACACATGGCAGCTGCCGTGCTGTCCATAACACCCAGATCCTTATGCAAAATCTCAGCAGGGCTCAAATGATCGATCTTAACGGCACTGGGATCCTTTCTGGGATCGGCCGTATAGACACCGTCGACATTGGTCGCTTTCATAAAGATATCGGCATCAATTTCAGCCGCACGCAAGGCAGCCGCCGTATCGGTCGAGAAAAAGGGATTGCCCGTTCCGCAGCCAAAAACAACCACACGGCCTTTCTCCAAGTGCCGCACCGCCTTGTTGCGAATATACGGCTCAGCGATCTGACGCATTTCAATGGCCGTCTGCACACGGGTAGGAACACCAAGCTGCTCCATAGCATCGGCAAAAGCCAATGCATTAATGGTCGTAGCCAACATACCCATATGATCGGCACGGGTACGATCCATGTTGCCGCTGGTCTTACCGCGCCAGAAATTGCCGCCGCCTACAACGATAGCAACCTGCGCCCCCAGCGCAATGCTGTCACGCACCTTCTCGGCTACGCGATTGAGAACGTCAAAATCAATACCCGAACCTTTACCGCCGGCCAGCGCTTCCCCGCTGATCTTTAATAGAATTCGTCTATATTTGAGTCCCATACTCTTCTCCTTCGTACAAATCTTTATCATAGTTTACTATACAATAGCCACTTTTTCAATATTTTTCTTGAAAAAAAGAGCCGCTTTTTGCAAAGCGGCTCTTTTATTCTTTCCTTATTCTTCAACAACCGTTTCTTCGGCAACTTCCTCAACCGGAAGGGCAGCCTTGATGGAGAGCGAGATGCGATTGCGTTCAAAATCAATCTCAATGATCTTGGCCGAAACCACGTCACCCACCTTAAGCTTATCCGAAACCTTCTCGATATGCTCGGGAGCAATCTCAGAAATGTGGATCAAACCGTCAATGCCGGGGATGATCTCGGCAAAGGCGCCATACTTCATGATCTTAACGATCTTAGCATCCACAACGTCATCCACGTTGTAGTTGTTGCGGAAGGTGTCCATAGGATTGGCGTTAGGATCCTTGTAACCCAAGGAAATACGGCCATTCTCCTCGTTGAACTCCTTAACGTAAACGTCAATAACATCGCCGACGTTGACAACCTCATTGGGATGTCTGAGTTTGCTCCAGGACAGCTCGGTAATATGTACCATGCCGTCTACGCCGCCGATATCTACAAATGCACCGTAAGAAGTCAGGGACTTGACAGTGCCGTGGTACTTGTTGCCAACAGCGATCTCGTTCCAGATCTTCTCCTGGTTAGCCTTGCGGGCCTCAGCGGAAACAGCACGGATGGAACCGA
>CALBKB010000180.1 GCA_937892635.1 uncultured Clostridia bacterium | reverse complement strand
GCCTATAAAGATACGATAGGCTTGATCTACATAACGGCACGTTACAGCGATGACGGCGTCATTTGGATCACCGTCAAGGACTGCGGCTGCGGCATTGACGATACAACCACCGCCCGCGAGCCGCTGTATACCACCTGCACCACCGGCGAGCGCGCCGGTATGGGCTTTACCATTATGGAGAGCTTTTCGGACAAGCTTCGAGTCGTTTCCAAGCCGGGGCGGGGCACGCGGTTGGAGATATATAAAAAGATCAGCACACGCGCATGATCTGTTACGCCGAGGAAAACGAGCGGCTTTTTGCCGATGGCAACGCCGAGGAGTTGGCGAGGCTCAACCTTAATCTGGTCTATGCCTTAGCCGGGCGCCTGTCAGCCACGACAGGGGTGGAGTATGAAGAACTGGTGGGTGCCGGATGCCTGGGGCTGACCAAGGCGATTCAAAATTTTGATCCAACCCGAGGCTATGCCTTTTCCACCTATGCCGTGCCTGTGATTGCCGGAGAAATGAAACGGTATCTCAGGGATACCGGACCGATCAAGATTTCACGGGAGATCAAAGAGCGAGCCATACGCATTGCCAAGGAAACGGCCAAGATTACCACCCAAACCGGACAAAGCCCCACGGTGGGGGAGTTGGCCGATCGTTTGGGCCTGCGTGTGGATGAGATTACCGAGGCGCTTGACGCCGCCCGCGCTCCGCTGTCCTTGGAAGAGGAGAGGGATGAGGATGCGGGCGGTGCCGTTGTGGGGCAGGAAGACGGACGGCTGGATGCCGAAACCTTAAGCCTGCGCCAAGCCCTATCGAGTTTACCGCCCAAAGACGCCGCCTTAATTCGATTGCGCTATTTCGGCGGCTTGACACAGGCGCAGACGGCGGCACGGCTGGGCATGACGCAGGTTCAGGTATCCCGCCGAGAAAAGAAGATTTTATCAAGCCTGCGTGACCAGTTAGCCTAGCGCCACATCCAGCAACATCATCAATAAAAACCCGAGCAGGACACCGATCATGCAACCGCGCCGATGCTTACGCGCCGCTTCGGGGA
>CALBKB010000179.1 GCA_937892635.1 uncultured Clostridia bacterium | reverse complement strand
CGCATTTTGCGCGCCGGATTTCGGCAGCTGCTGCCGCAAATCAAAAAAGGGTACGATTTCGTGCTGGTAGCCCGCAACAGTACCCCCAACCGAAAGACGCAGGAGATTTACAGCGCGTTGTACGGCGCCGCCCTGCGTAATGACCTCTTAATTTGATGCACAGTGTGTGCTGAGGTTGTTATGAAACGAGTACTCATCGGTCTGATCTCTTGGTATCAGACCCACGTATCCGCCCACACCCCGCCGCGTTGCCGCTTTATCCCCACCTGCTCGGACTATGCCAAGCAGGCGCTGGAAGTGCACGGCGTGGCCAAGGGATTGCTGCTGGCACTCTGGCGCGTTTTGCGTTGCAATCCGTGGGGCAAATACGGATATGACCCCGTCCCCCAAAAACACAAATGGAGGTAATCCATGGGTTCGATCATGAACATCGTCAATGTCCCCTTGGGATATTTGATGCGTTGGCTCTATCAGCTCGTCGGTAACTACGGTCTGGCCATCATCCTGCTGGCCGTTATTACCAAACTGCTTATGGTCCCGCTGGGCGTTAAGCAGCACAAGGGCCAGTTAAATCAGATGAAATTTCGCAAGCGTATTGCGCGAATTCAAAAGAAATACGGCAACGATCAGCAGCGTATGCAGCAGGAAATGCAAAAGCTCCAGGCCGAAGGGTATAGCCCCACGGCCGGCTGCGGCACCATGCTCATCCAGTTCCCCATACTCATCGGTATCTATAACGTGATTCGTTACCCCTTGCAGTATGTCGTGGGCCTGTCCGCCGAAACCATCGAAAAGCTGCTGGAACTCTATAACAGCGCCACCGGCTCGGCGTTGACCAATAAGGCCGCCGAATATCAGATCACCCTTATTGAGCATATCGGCAACAACTGGGGCACCTACGAAACGGCCCTGGCCAACACCAACTATTTCGATATCAACCTCAATTTCTTGGGCATGAATCTGGCCGCCATTCCCGCTAAAATCGAATATTTCCTGCAAGGTATCCTGCCCATTCCCACCTTCGATGCCTCTTGGCTGTGGCTGATCCCCATTCTCTCGGCGCTCACCGCCGCCATCTCCACCGTGCTGGCGCAGAAGATGGGTCCGAGCAAGTACATGCAGGATCCCAACATGCAGGGCAAAGGCTCTATGGCCTTTATGAACGTGCTGGGTCCCTATATGTCCTATGCCATCGCCTTCTCGGTTCCCGCCGGTTTGGGTCTGTACTGGGTATGCTCCAACATCCTCATGACCGTGCAGACCGTTGTTCTCAACCTCATCTACAATCCTGCCAAATATAAGGAAATGTACGATAGGGAAGAGGAAGAGCGCAAGCTCAAAAAGAAGAAGAAACGGGAACTGGCCGCCAAGATCGCGGCCGAAGAAGCCGCCAAGGCCAATGCTGCCATTGATGCGGCCGCCGAACAGGAAAGTAAGGAGTAACTATGAAACGCGAAGTCATTACCACCGGAAAAAATATCGACGAAGCCATCGAAGCCGCCGTCCTGGAACTGGGCGTTGATCGCGACGATGTCTCGGTCGAAATAGTCGATACCCCCTCCCGTGGCTTTTTAGGTCTGGGCGGCAGCCTGGCCAAGGTTCGCGTCTGGATCGGTGAGGACGATGAGCCCGCCGCTCCCGCCGTCGAGGAAAAGCCTGTCAAGGAAGAAAAGAAGAGCAAAAAACGCCCCGCCCGCGAGAAGAAGGAAGAGCCTGTTGCGTCGTGTGATGAGGAAGATGTCGCCGTCCGTGCCAAAGCCTATTTTGAGGAGCTTTGCCGCATCATGGGCCTGAGCGATATCTCGGTCGTCTGCACCGAGGCCGAGAATAAAACCCTGCGCGTTACCATGAACGGTAACGGTCTGGGCGTTCTCATCGGCAAGCGCGGTGAAACCATGTACGCTCTCCAGTATCTCGCCTCCCTCGCTCTCAATAAGAAGGAAGGCCAGTTCACTCGCATCGAGCTGGATATCGAAGGCTACCGCGCCAAGCGCACCGAAGCGCTGGAAAAGTTGGCCCTGCGCATGGCCGATAAAGCCGTTAAGCAAAAGCGCAACGTTGCGCTGGAATATATGCAGGCTTATGAGCGTCGCGTCATTCACGCCACCCTCCAAAGCCACGCCTACGTCACCACCCGCTCGGTCGGCGAAGAACCCTTCCGCAAGGTCATCATCACCTACAACCAGAAATAACAAAAACGGACGCCTAGGCGTCCGTTTTTTTATTGTTCGGGTAAAAAGATTTCGGGCTGCAAGGTGCGGCGCAACAGATAACCGATCACGGCGCTGCTCTTGCTCTTGACCACCGTCTGCAACAGCCGTGAGGGGTTGTCGCCCTCGGTGGCCGTGGCCACCGCCAGCTGCAAACAGCCAAGCCCCGGCGATTCATCCAATTGCAGGCGTACCCCGTCCTCCTCAAAAAAGCATTTGATCAGCCGCGCGTGTGAGGTTTCTAAGAAGGAAAGCCGTATTTTGAGCACCGGTATGTTATCTTCGTTTTGGGAAAAGGCGCCCGTCACGCCCACACAGTGCCGCTCCTGCCCAAAGTCAAGCAGAGTATAGGCAGGCAGATCAAAGCCAATGGCAAAGGTGTGCGTGCGCTCGTTTTCCTGAAATTCGCACCATAATTCGCCATCCACCGTCGAAAAGGCAAGCCCGCGCAGCCCCGTGGAATAGCAGTTTTGCACCGCCTGCATAAAGCCGGGCATCAGCCCCAGCGAATTGGACGTTTCCTTGTCAAGGGCAAACCGTCGCCCGTTGAGCTCGGCTATGCGCTCGCGCAAAGCCTCCTGCTCGCGGCGTGCAGAAAGGGGATGGAACAGCCGCCGCCAACGGCTGGGCGTCGGTTGCTCCAGATAGGCGGCATGCCGACCCAGCATTTCGCAGGTGCGCCGCAGTGAATCCTGCGCCGCCCAATCTTCGGGCAGGGCCGTAACGACTCCTGCGCCGAAGGGTTCTCAGGCAGTGCGTCGCCAAAGGGTCGGGAAAAATAATCCTCAACAAGATCATAAAAACGGCTTTGTTGGAAAAGCTCATTATTGCCGGCATTGGATACGATCATCACGCCCGTCTGCGGAAATCCGATCACGTTTTGCCCAAACATGCCGTTGAAAAGAAAACAGTCCTCCTGACGCCCCACCCAGATCTGGTATCCGTAATTGAAATTACCCGTTTGGGTCGGCGTTTGCATCTGTTTTGTGGTCATCTGTTCGATCCAGTCACGGCTGACCAGCCGATGCCCGCGCCATACGCCGCCATCGAGCACCAATTGCCCGATCTTGGCCAAATCTTCGGGCAGCATGTATAAGCCCCAGCCCGCCTTGGTTATCCCCTCAGGGCAGGACTCCCAATAATAATTCTCAATGCCCAGCGGCACAAACAGGCGCGTGCGCAGATACTCCACCAACGGCTGCCCCGTCTTCTTGGACACAATGGCCGAGAGCATATAGGTGTTGATGCTGTTATAGTGGAAATCCACCCCTGCATTTTTTACGTTGGACTCAAAAAAGCAGCGCACCCATTCGGTCTCGGTCACCGCCGCCGATTCGTTCCGCATGGTCAGCAGGTCTTCTACCGTCAGAGCGGCATGGGTCAGTTTCGACAGCCCTGTGCGCTCAAAAATATCGACCAGACGCTCTTTGATGTCCAGCTTGCCCTCTTCCACCAGCATGCCAATGGCAAGCGCTGTAATGGTTTTACACTCCGAATAGGTGATATGCCACACGCCGCGGTCATAGGCGCCGAAGGCGGCGTCGCAGAGCAGGCGGCCGTTGCGATACACGCTCACGCCGTGCATATCCAGGCTGCGGTCGCTGTCAAGCTCGTGCAAAAAATTTTCCAGATGCGAACTGGAGATGCCGCAGGACTCGGCGGTGGCGCGGGGGAAGGGCTGGCGCACGGTCGAGGCGCGGAAATCGGGCTTGTGCGAGGAATGGTTAATGATGGGCACCACCGGCTTGTCTGCGTCCATCATGCGCCGTATGAGGGTGATGAGTTTTTGATAGGTGTGAAGATCCATATCATCCGTCCTTCAGTTGATGCACCGAGTAGCGCTGCTCATCGGGATCGGCCAGATAGGCGAGCACCTGTCGGGCATCGTCGGTAATGTCATAGAGCGAATGGCAATTTTCGTTGATAAACTGTTGCGCCACCGATTGCTCCATCATCTCTTCCAGATGCTGATAATAGTTGTTGATGTTATAAAGAATGATGGGCTTGGTGTGACGGCCGAGCTGTTTGAGGGTGAGCACCTCGAAAAATTCTTCAAAAGTACCGATGCCGCCGGGCACGATGATAAACCCGTCGGCCTTTTCCTCCATGGTGAACTTGCGCTGCTGCATGGTATCGGTATAGAGGATATCGGTGCAGTGGGGGTAGATCTCTTCGATATTTTCGTCGCGGAAAAAGCGAGGAATAACCCCGATA